>NZ_JBMCZA010000111.1:40320-42152 GCF_048654705.1 Nocardioides sp. CPCC 206348 | reverse complement strand
CCGACGCCGTGCCGCACCAGCGCGCGAAGTCGGCCGTCGTGCGCAAGCTCAAGCAGCTGTCGATCGCCCAGCTCGAGGTCCGCAGGACCGCGATCGCCGAGGGCCTGCACGCGCTCGAGGGGCACCGCGGCCACACCGGACCGATCTTCTGGAACGCCGGTGGCTCGGGGTCGCTGGAGTCCTCGGCGGCCGACCCGGTCGTCACCGAGGTCACCGCGGGCTCCGGCCTCCTGGGGCCGACGCTGTTCGACCACTACCAGTCGTTCCATCCCGCGCCGGCCGCGTTCTTCGGGCTGCCGGTCACCCGCAAGCCGACCGGCGAGATCGCGACCGTGCACGGCGGCGGCCTGATCGCCTCCGGTCCGGCGGGCGCCGACCGTGCGCCGACACCGTGGGCGCCGGCCGGGCTGAGCCTGACCGGTCTCGAGGGCGCGGGCGAGGTCCAGACGCCGCTGGTGGGCACCAACGCACCGACCCTCGCGATCGGTGACCTCGTGTGGTTCCGGCACGCGAAGTCCGGTGAACCGTTCGAGCACGGCACCGCCGTGCTGCTCGCCGACGGCGAACGGTTCGTCGACGAGGTGCCGACCTACCGGGGACATGGCCTCGCCTTCTGAGGTCCTCGCTGCCGCCCTTGCCCGTCCGGCAACGCTGGGCGCCGGACGGCTGATCTGCATCGACGGCCTGGCCGGGTCCGGCAAGACCACGCTGGCAGCAGCGGTCGCGAGTCTCGCTCCCGAGGCCGTCGTGATCGGGACCGACGAGATGCTCGAGGGCTGGCGCGGACTGCCCGGCCTGGGCGCGAGCATCGACGCGTTGCTGCGGCCGCTCGCGTCCGGCGAGACCGGTCAGTGGCGGCGGTGGGACTGGGTTGCCGACGGCTGGGCCGAGACGCGCGACGTCACGCCCGGCCCGTTGCTCATCCTCGAGGGCGTCGGCTCCGCTGCGTCGTCGTACGACGACCTGGTGACGTTGCTCGTCTGGGTGGAGGCCGATCGTGAGACCCGGCTGGCGCGGGGCCTGGCGCGCGACGGCGACGACCAGCTCGATCACTGGCTGACCTGGCTCGACGACGAGACGGCCCTGCACGAGCGGGAGAACACCCGGGCCCGTGCCGACATCGTCATCCGCACCTGAGCGCCCACTAGTCTCCGATGTCGTGAAGCCACCGAGCGGGGACCAGTTCGTCATCGAGTCCGCGGGCCATCGCGCCGTGGTCACCGAGAGCGGCGGTGCGCTGCGTGAGCTGACCTTCGAGGGACGGCCGCTGATCGAGGGCTTCGCCGAGGACGCGATGGCCGACGGCGGCCGCGGCCAGCTGCTGATGCCGTGGCCGAACCGGATCCGCGACGGGCGCTACACCTTCGGGGGCAAGCAGCAGCAGCTTGCGCTCACCGAGCCGTCGCGACAGAACGCGTCGCACGGACTGGTCCGGTGGGTGGCCTGGTCGGTCGTTTCGCACGAGGTTGACCGGTTGGAGCTCGGCTACTTCCTGCCTGCGCAGACGGGCTATCCGTGGGCGCTGGACCTCCGCGTCACCTACACGGTCGGACCAGACGGGCTCCACGTGACCCAGGCCGCGACGAACCTGGCATCCACGGCTGCGCCGTACGCGTCGGGCGCACATCCGTACCTGGTGGCGGGCGACGGTCCCTGCGACGGCTGGAGGATGGAGCTTCCGGCAGCGACCTACCTGACGGTGGACACCGAGCGGCTGCTGCCGACGGGAAGGGATTCCTTCTCGGGCCTCGTCACTGATCCGCTGGGCGAGACCGTGCTCAATCACGGCGTCACAGACGTGGATCGGGACGACGAGGGCGTCGCCACGATCC
>NZ_JBMCZA010000111.1:38826-40310 GCF_048654705.1 Nocardioides sp. CPCC 206348 | reverse complement strand
ACGGTGGACACCGAGCGGCTGCTGCCGACGGGAAGGGAGTCCTTCTCGGGCTTCGTCACTGATCCGCTGGGCGAGTCCGTGCTCAATCACGGCGTCACCGACCTGGATCGGGACGGCGAGGGAGTCGCCACGATCGGACTGTCCGCGGACGACACCGGTGTGGAGCTCTGGGTCGACGAGCACCACCGGTGGCTGCAGGTCTACACGGGCGAGGACACGAGGACACCGCGCTCTTCGGTGGCCATCGAGCCGATGACCGCTCCCCCGGACGCGTTCAACTCCGGCGACGACCTCGTCGTGCTGGAGCCCGGCACGACCTTCGCGGCCACGTGGGGAATCCGCGCAGTCTAGGCGCGATGGTCGGCCACGACGGCCCGCAGCTCGCGGATCGCGATCGCTGCCCGCTGGCCGTCGGAGGAGTGGATGCCCATCAGGGACAGCTTCTCGTCCCCGGACTGCAGCAGGTGCGGCCACGGCGCTCCCTGCGGGAACCTCACCGTGCCCACCTCGGACCATGCCAGCTCGTGCTTGCGGTAACCGTTGATGACCGTCAAGCCGGTGTCGCGAGCAATGACCCGGGACCGGGCCAGGCCGTTCATCAGGACCAGGCCGAGCAGGATGAAGCCGATGACGGTGGCCTTCTGCAGGAACCCGACCGAGTCCTTCGTGTCCTGGTCGAAGCCGACCCAGAGCCACGCGAAGGCGCCGACCAGGACGACCCCGAAGACGGCTGCGGCCATCCGCGGACCGAACGGGCGCCAGGTCCGGGGCAACGCAGGGGCCTCCTGGGCGTCGGCCATCAGAGCCGGCAGGCGTGGATGTCGGTCGTGAGGATGGCTCGGGCACCGAGCGCCCACAGGTCGTCCATCACGCGCTGGGCAGCCGAACGCTGCACCATCGAGCGAACGGCGACCCAGCCTTCGCGATGAAGCGGGCTGACGGTCGGGCTCTCGATGCCGGGGGTCAGCGCAATGGCCTGCTCGACCTGCTGGACCGGGATGTCGTAGTCCATCATCACGTAGGCGCGGGCCACCAGGACGCCCTGCAGGCGCCGGGTGAGGGTCTCCAACGCGCCGGCGTCGGCGTCCACGCGGGTGATCATCACGGCCTCGGACTCGAGGATCACGTCGCCGAACACCTCCAGGCCGGCCGCACGCAGGGTGCTGCCGGTCTCGACCACATCGGCGATCACGTCGGCCACACCGAGCTGGATGCTGGTCTCGACCGCGCCGTCGAGGCGCACGACACTGGCGTCGACACCGAGATCGGCGAGGTACCGCTTCAGCACGCCGTCGTACGACGTCGCGACCCGGAGACCGCCGAGGTCGTGCACGTCCGTGGCTGTGCCGGGCTTGGCCGCGAAGCGGAACTTCGAGCGACCGAAGCCGAGCTGCAGCGCCTCGGTGGCGTGGGCGTGCGAGTCGAGGAGCAGGTCGCGGCCGGTGATGCCGGCGTCGAGGGTGCCCTCGCCGACGTACAACGCG
>NZ_JBMCZA010000111.1:36988-38816 GCF_048654705.1 Nocardioides sp. CPCC 206348 | reverse complement strand
GGAGACCGCCGAGGTCGTGCACGTCCGTGGCCGTGCCGGGCTTGGCCGCGAAGCGGAACTTCGAGCGGCCGAAGCCGAGCTGGAGCGCCTCGGTCGCGTGGGCGTGGGAGTCGAGAAGCAGGTCGCGGCCGGTGATGCCGGCATCGAGGGTGCCCTCGCCGACGTACAGCGCAATGTCACGCGGTCGCAGGTAGAAGAACTCGACGCCGTTGTCAGGGTCGAGCTTGGTGAGCTGCTTGGAGTCCGAGCGCTGGGCGTAGCCCGCTTCGCGCAACATCGTCGAGGCGGCCTCGGACAGGGCCCCCTTGTTGGGGACGGCGATCTTGAGCATGAAGTGTTCCTCAGAGGTGGGTGTAGACGTCCTCGAGCGAGAGTCCGCTCGCGATCATGAGGACCTGGGCGTGGTAGAGCAGCTGGCTGATCTCCAGCGCGGTGGCCTCGCGGCCCTCATGCTCTGCAGCCATCCAGGACTCGGCGGCTTCCTCGATCAGCTTCTTGCCGATCGCATGGACGCCGGCATCGAGGGCCGCCACGGTGCCCGAGCCCTGGGGCCGGGTCTGGGCCTTCTCGCTGAGCTCAGCGAACAGCTCGTCGAACGTCTTCACAGGGGTTGAGCCTACGGCGTCAGGACCAGTGGTCTTGCGCCGGTCTCACCCGGTGTAGCCGCGACGGATGCGCTTGAGCGTCGCCGCGGTCTGCAACGCCGCCGAGGCCGCCTCGTAGCCCTTGTCCTCCGAGGAGCCCGGCAGGCCAGCCCGATCGAGGGCCTGCGCGTCGTCGTCACAGGTGAGGACACCGAAGCCGATCGGCGTCGAGTGGTCGAGCGAGACGCGGGTCAGGCCATCGGTCGCGGCGTTGCAGACGAAGTCGAAGTGGGGCGTACCACCGCGGATGACCACGCCGAGGGCGATCACGGCGTCGTACGACGGCGCGAGGGCTGCCGCCGCCACCGGCAGCTCGAACGTGCCGGGCACGCGCACCACGACGGGCGCTTCGAGCTTGTGGTCCGCGAAGGCCCGCTGCGCGCCGGCGATCAGGCCGTCCATCACCTCGGTGTGCCAGCTCGCCGCCACCACCGCGACCCGCAGGTCGTGGCAGTCGATGGGCGCGATCTCGGGGGCGCCGTGTCCAGCCATGTCAGATGATTCCTTCGCGTTCGGTCTCGGCGAGTGCGAGATGGGGCAGGTCGTGGCCCATCCGGTCCCGCTTGGTGAGCAGGTAGGCCAGGTTGTGGTCGTTGGGGTGCGGAGTGAGCTGCACACGCTCGGCGACCTTGATGCCGTAGTCCTCGAGGTCGCTGACCTTCTCGGGGTTGTTCGTCAGCAGGCGCACCTCGGTGACGCCCAGGTCCTTGAGGATCTGGGTGGCGGCGCCGTAGTGGCGCGCGTCGGCGGGCAGGCCCAGGTCGAGGTTGGCGTCGACCGTGTCGCGGCCGCCGTCCTGCAGCTGGTAGGCCTGCAGCTTCGCGACCAGGCCGATCCCCCGGCCCTCGTGGCCACGGAGGTAGACCAGCACGCCGCGGCCCTCCTCGACGATCCGGTCGAGCGCCTCGTTCAGCTGGGGACCGCAGTCGCAGCGGCTGCTGCCGAACACGTCTCCGGTGAGGCACTCCGAGTGGACCCGCGTCAGCACGGGGCCTTCGTCGTTGAGGGTGTCCAGGTCGCCGTACACGAGGGCGACGTGCTCGCTGTCGTCGACGGTGATCGTGTAGCCGATCGCCGTGAACTCGCCGTGGCTCGTGGGCAGCCGGGTCTCGGCCTCGCGCACCACGTGGCGCTCGACGCGGCGGCGGTAGCGGACGAGGTCCTCGATCGAGATCATCGCGACG
>NZ_JBMCZA010000111.1:31497-36924 GCF_048654705.1 Nocardioides sp. CPCC 206348 | reverse complement strand
GGCCGGCGAGGCGGCACAGGTCAACGGCGGACTCGGTGTGGCCACGGCGGACCAGCACGCCACCCTCGCGGTAGCGCAGGGGGAAGACGTGTCCGGGACGCGTCAGCTCCCACGACTCGGTGGCCGAGTCGGCCAGGACCCGCGCCGTGTGGGCGCGGTCGGCCGCGGAGATGCCGGTCGAGACACCGTCGCGGGCGTCCACCGACAGCGTGTACGCCGTCCGGTAGGCGTCCTTGTTGTGCGGCGTCATGAGGGGGATCTCCAGCCGGTCGAGCATGTCGCCCGGCATCGGCACGCAGATCACGCCACTGGAGTGGCGGATCGTCCACGCCATCAGCTCAGGCGTGGCCTTGCTCGCGGCGAAGATGATGTCGCCCTCGTTCTCGCGGTCCTCGTCGTCAACCACGATGACCGCCTTGCCTGCGGCGATGTCGGCGATGGCTCGCTCGATGGAATCCAGCCTGACGGACATGTCAGTTCTCCTTTGCCGCGGGGGCTGTGTAGGCGCGAACGAGCTTCTCGACGTGCTTGGCGATGACGTCGACCTCGAGGTTGACGCGGCTGCCGGGTGTCCGGAAGCCGAGGGTGGTGCGCGCGAGCGTCTCGGGAATGAGGCTCACGGTGAAGGTGGTCTCCCCCGCCTCCACGACGGTGAGGGAGGTGCCGTCGACGGTGATGGAACCCTTGTCGACGAGGTAGCGGCCGAGCTCGGCGGGCATCGCGATCTCCACGATCTCCCAGTGCTCACTGGGGGTCCGGGCGACGACCTCACCGACCGCGTCGACGTGGCCCTGGACGATGTGGCCCCCGAGGCGCTTCTCCGCGGTGACGGCGCGCTCCAGGTTGACCTGCTCGCCCACGACGAGGCCGCCGATGCTGGTCTTGTCGAGCGTCTCGGCCATCACGTCGGCCGTCCACGTGCTGTCGGTGCGCTCGGCGACGGTCAGGCAACAGCCGTTGACCGCGATCGAGTCTCCGAGGCCGGCGTCGGACAGCGTGATGTCGGACGTGATGGTGAGCCGGATCGCGTCGCCCTGGTCCTCGATGGCGGCGACGGTGCCGAGCTCCTCGACGATGCCGGTGAACATCTGGTCAGTTCCTCTCGGTGGTGGCAGCGGGTCGCAGGGTGAGGCGGACGTTCGCCTCGATCCCCTCGCCGATGACGGCGGTGTCGACCAACTCGAACCGCAACGCCTTGGTGATGGTGCCGATTCCCAGTCGGCCCACGGCCGCCTTGCCCGCCCCCAGCAGGAGGGGCGCGACGTAGGTGACGATCTCGTCGACCAGGCCCGCCTTGATGAAGGCTGCCGCCACCGTGGGGCCGCCCTCGAGGAAGACGTGGTGGCGGTCGTGCTCGGTGTAGAGGGTCTGCAGCGCCTCGAGCGGATCGCGGGTCCGCAGGTGCACGGTCTCCGCGACGTCGTCGAAGATCCGCCGGTCGGCGTCGAGGTCACGTCGGCCGAGAACCACGCGGAGCGGTTGTACGGCGACCGGCTGGTCGTCCTCGTCGCGCACGGTCAGCTGCGGGTCGTCGACCTCGACGGTGTTGGTGCCGACCAGCATCGTGTCGCAGAGCGCACGCAGCAGATGGGTGTCGTGGCGCGCCGGCAGAGAGGAGACCCAACGGGAGGTTCCGTCACTGGCCGCCGATCGACCGTCGAGGGTCGTTGCGAACTTCCAGGTGACGAACGGGCGGCCGTGGACGTGGGCGAACGTCCACGCCGGGTTCAGCTCGATCGCGGCCTCCTCGAGCGTCCCGGAGTCGGTCTCGACGCCAGCAGCGGTGAGTACCTCCAGGCCGCCGCCGGCAACCGGGTTCGGGTCGCGCTGGGCGACCACCACTCGTCGTACTCCGGCAGCGATGAGGGCCTCGGAGCACGGGCCGGTGCGGCCGGTGTGGTTGCAGGGCTCGAGGGTGACGACGGCGGTGGCACCCGCGGCGAGGTCGCCGGCAGCCGTCAGGGCTTCGATCTCGGCGTGCGGGTTGCCGGCGCCGCGGTGGAAGCCCTCGCCGACGATGGTGCCGTCGGGGGCGAGCAGCACGCAGCCGACGCGGGGGTTCGGGTGGAGCGGCACGCCGGGGGACGCGGCCAGCGCGAGGGCGCGACGCATCGCGTCGTACTCGCGGGTGAAGGTCTCTGCCACTGCTGCCTCTTCGTCATCCGTTGTGTTGCTTCACGGACTCCGGGGTCTGGCAGGGCGAACGACGGCGGCAAACCTGCTCCGCTGTCGGACACTCGTGCGTGCACTTCCCATCCGGACTTTGACCGTCGGTCCAGGAATCACACCTGGTCAACCGATCACTGGCTGCGATCGGGTCGCGGACTGTGGGCGAAACAAGCCATTCACCCATTCACCGCCGGCTCGGATTTTCACCGACCCCAGAGCACGCGAGCTCTTGGATCTATCGTCGCACAGCAACGATCTGTACAGGTTGTGGGTCCCGTCACGCGGAACCGGCTACCGTCGAGCGGGTGAACCGCCTCGCACTCGGTCTCTGCTGTCTGGGCGGTGTGCTGCTCTGGTTCGCCACCGATCGAGTCATCCTGCTGATCCTGGGCCTGCTCCTCGGAGTGGCGCTCGGCATCGGTCTCGGTGGCCAGAAAAGGGAGTGACAGCGCAGGTAGCGTGGCGCCATGTCGTATCCCCCACCCCTGTACGACGGCGATGGCGAGGTCTCGGCCCGCATCCGCCCCGGCGATGCCGCTCCCGAAGTGACCTACCCGAACGGGAACCGGGTCCACTACCTCGCCCGCGGCGAGAGCACCGGCGGCCTCTTCGGCCTGTACCGCTGGGAGTTCTCCGAGGCCGTGAGCGGCCCCGGACCGCACTTCCACAAGACCATCGCCGAGTCGTTCTACATCCTCGAGGGCGAGATCCAGATCCACAACGGTGAGGACTGGACCACGACGAGGTCCGGCGACTTCATCCACGTGCCGCCCGGCGGGCTGCACGGCTTCCGCAACACATCGGGCGCCACCGCGTCGATGCTGCTGCACTTCTCCCCCGGCGCTCCACGGGAGCCCTACTTCGAGGGACTCGGTCGCCTTGCGGCCGGCGAGCAGTGGACACCCGAGCAGTACGACGCCTTCATGGCCGAGCACGACAACTTCTGGGTCGACGAGTAGTCCTTGCGCCGCTTCCTCACGCAGCTGGTCCGGTTCGGCTGGCTCGAGGCGCAGTCCTGCGCCTTCGCCGTCGGAGTCTTCGTCGGACTCGCCCTGGCCTATCTCGTCCCGTTGCCGATCGCCCGGTACGACGCCCTTCTGCTGTGGTGCCTCGCCCTGACGTTCGGGTTCTGGGCGATCGGCCTGGAGACCTGGCGCGAGGTGCTGGTGATCTTCGCGTTCCACGCCCTCGGCCTCGGCCTGGAGGTCTTCAAGGTCGCCGAGGGCTCGTGGGCGTACCCGGGCGATGCCTGGGCCGAGGTCGGCGGTGTGCCGCTGTTCTCCGGGTTCATGTACGCCGCGGTCGGCTCGTACATCTGCCAGGCGTGGCGGCGGTTCGACCTCCGGGTGTCGCACTACCCGGCTGCCCTGACGACCGCGGTCGCTGTCGGCATCTACGCCAACTTCTTCACCCACCACTGGATCGCGGACGTGCGCGTGTGGCTGGCCGTGGTCGGCTTGTGGGTCCTGCGCCGCTGCCAGGTGCACTTCACTGTCGGCGACGCCCGCTACCGGATGCCGCTCTCGCTGTCGTTCGTGCTGATCGGGTTCTTCCTGTGGCTCGCCGAGAACATGGCGACCTTCCTCGACGCCTGGCGCTACCCCGGCCAGGCCGATGTCTGGGAGGCGGTGCACACGTCAAAGCTCGGCGCCTGGGCGCTGTTGGTCACGATGAGCTTCGTGCTCGTGGCGACCGTCAAGGCGCAGGAGGGACGGCTCTATCACGTGCCGAGCGAGCCGGACGTCACGCCGTGATCAGCGGCCAGAGCGCCTGGCCATGCTCCTCGCCTGGGCGGCCATGCCGATGAGCAGGGCGGCCGGCGCGAACGCCACCCACTGCAGCACTCCGGCGATGTCACTGCCGGACCGAGCCATTGCGCCGAGCACGACCCCGACCACCACGAGCGCGAGACCGACCAGCAGGGCCGCGGTGGAGTGGTTCATCACCCAGCGGTCGATGGCGCTCGGTTGACGCTTCTTCTCGGAAGTCACCGGGTCAGCGTAGTTCTCGGGCGCCGCATGTCGGTGGCCGGTGACAGCATCGCGCCATGGCCCAGCTCGCACTGATCATCCGCCACCAGACACAGCCGGGACGGCGGGACGACGTACAGAAGGTCTGGGAGGCGCACATGGCGCCCGCCGTCGATGGCAACCCCGGCCACGTCGCGTACTTCTTCTGCTTCGACAACGCAGATCCGGACGCGATCAGCGCCTTCCAGGTCTACGACAGCGCCGAGTCGTCGCAACGGTTCCTGGAGACCGACGCCTACGCCGCCTACCTGCGCGAGGTCGAGCCGCTGCTGTCCGGTCCGCCGCAGGTCACCTCGCTGACTCCTCAGTGGGTCAAGCAGGGATAGCGCACGGTCTCGAGACGGTTGCTGCGCAACCTCCTCGACCAACGGGCAGGACGGTTGCTGCGCAACCTCCTCGACCAACGGGCGGTCAGGCGCTGAGGATCAACCCACTCGTCGGCACGCCGGTGCCGGCGGTGACGAGCACGTTCTGCACGTCGTCGACCGGGTTGACCGAGGTCCCCCGGATCTGGCGGACACCTTCGGCGATGCCGTTCATGCCGTGGATGTACGCCTCGCCGAGCTGGCCGCCGTGGGTGTTGATGGGGAGGCGGCCCCCGATCTCGATCGCTCCGTCCCTGATGAAGTCACTGGCCTCGCCGCGACCGCAGAAGCCGAGCTCCTCGAGCTGCATGAGGACATAGGGCGTGAAGTGGTCGTAGAGGATCGCCATCGGCAGGTCCGCCGGGGTGAGGCCGGACTGGCGCCAGAGCTCGCGGCCGACGACGCCCATCTCGGGGATGCCGATGTCATCGCGGTAGTACGACGTCATCACGAACTGGTCGCGACCCGAACCCTGGGCTGCGGCAGTGATGTACGCCGGCTTGCGGGCCAGGTCGCGCGCCCGCTCCGCCGACACGACGACGATCGCAACCGCACCGTCGGACTCCTGGCAGCAGTCGAGCAGGTGCAGGGGGTCCGCGATCATCCGTGAGGCCTGGTGCTCCTCGAGCGTGATCGGCTTGCCGTAGAAGAACGCCGCCGGGTTGTTGGCCGCGTGCCTGCGATCGGCAACGGCAACGCGGCCGAAGTCCTCGGACGTGGCGCCGTACTCATGCATGTAGCGGCGGGCCTGCATCGCGACCGTGGCGGCGGGAGTGCCGAGCCCCATCGGGTAGGTCCACGCGTTGTCGAGCCCGTTGGTGTTGACCTGGGTCGCGGCCGCGACCGAGACCTGGCCGAAGCGG
>NZ_JBMCZA010000111.1:30280-31443 GCF_048654705.1 Nocardioides sp. CPCC 206348 | reverse complement strand
GTCGCGACGGCCATCGCGGCCTGCTGGATCGTGGCGCAGCCCGCGCCGCCGCCGTAGTTGACCCGGCTGAAGAAGCGGAGCTCGGGGATCCCGAGCTCGCGGGCGACCGCGATCTCCGACGACGTGTCCATCGTGAAGGTGGTCAGGCCGTCGACGTCGGCCGGCGCCAGCCCGCAGTCGGCCAGCGCGGTCCGCACGGCCTCGACGGAGAGCTGGAGCTCGGAGCGACCGGACTCCTTGGAGAACTCGGTCGCACCGATACCGGCGATCGCGGCCTTGCCGCTGAACGAGCGCGTCACGCGACGCTCACCTTGACGGTGCCGGTGACGTGGTCGCCCAGCGACACCCGACCGACGACAGCAATCGTCGCCACCCCGTCGGCCACCTCGGTGACGGTGCCGGAGAACGTCAGCGTGTCGTACGGATGCGCCGGAGCACCGAGCCGGATCGCGATCCCCTTCAGCTGGCTGTCGTGACCGACCCAGTCGGCGACGAACTTCTCGACGAGTCCGTTGGTGGTCAGGATGTTCATGAAGATGTCCTTGGACCCGGCCGCCTGCGCGACGTCGCGGTCGTGGTGGACGTCCTGCCAGTCACGGGTCGCGATCGCAGTGCTCACGATCGTGGTCGGGGTCATCGGCAGGCTCCACTCGGGAATCGCCTGGCCGGCCTCGAGAGTCCTCACTTGCCCTCCTCGGGAACACGGGTCCAGATCGGCAGGGTCAGGTCGTCGTCGACCTCGTTGAAGTCGACCTGCAGGGGCATGCCGATCTCGATCTCGTCGTCGGCCACGTCGGTCACCTCGCCGACCATGCGGACGCCCTCCTCGAGGTCGATCAGGGCGATCACGATGGGCAGTTCCTTTCCGGGAACCGGCGGGTGGCGGTGCACGATGTAGGAGAAGACCGTGCCTCGGCCGGATGCGACGACATGGCCGCGGTCGAGCGCACCGCACTCGGGACAGGCGGGACCGGGTGGGTGGCGCAGGGCGCCGCACGCGTTGCAGCTCTGGATCCGCAGCTCTCCCTTCCGGGTTCCTTCCCAGAAGTACGCCGAGTCGCGGTTGACCATCGGCCGGATCACGGGTGTCGGGGCTCGCTCCGCTGGCACCTCAACCACCGGCCTTGGGGATGAACTTGAGGACCCGGAAGAGCATGGTCGCT
>NZ_JBMCZA010000111.1:29790-30270 GCF_048654705.1 Nocardioides sp. CPCC 206348 | reverse complement strand
CGCGGTTGACCATCGGCCGGATCACGGGTGTCGGGGCTTGCTCCGCTGGCACCTCAACCACCGGCCTTGGGAATGAACTTGAGGACCCGGAAGAGCATGGTCGCGACCAGCTCACCGTGCCCGTCCGGGTGGTCGACGTACCAGCGGTTGCGCGAGGTCACGAAGTAGCCCAGGCCCATGCCGGTGTTCTTCGGACCGACCACGGATTCGAGCGACGTGGTGACCCGCAGCTGCTCGCCGTCGCGGAGGTAGCGCTCGTAGGTCTGCTCGCAGTTCGTGCCGAGCACGGCGGTGAAGCCGGCGTCGGTGAGGATGCCCATCATCGAGTGCAGCGGGTCGTCGTCGGCGCGCTTGCGACCGAGGCCGGGCATCGTCCAGACCTGGGCCATCGACGGGGGTGCCTCGCCGGTCCGGAACCGCTCGTTGTCGTACTGCATCGCGTCGAGCCAGGCGCTGATCGTCGGCTGGTTCACCGGGTGT
>NZ_JBMCZA010000111.1:13876-29780 GCF_048654705.1 Nocardioides sp. CPCC 206348 | reverse complement strand
CGGAACCGTTCGTTGTCGTACTGCATCGCGTCGAGCCACGCGCTGATCGTCGGCTGGTTCACGGGATGCGGGGCCAGCGTCTCCGAGGCCTCGCCGAGCGCGATGATGCGCTCGGCCTCCGCCATGATCTTCTCGTGCAGGTCGCTCATCGGGGCACCCGCGGCAGGCCCAGTCCGAACATCGAGATCAGCTCGCGCTGCACTTCCTGCACGCCCCCTCCGAAGGTGATGACGAGGTTCCGCTTGGCCTGGGCGTCGAGGTAGTCGAGCAGGCGCCGGGTCTCCGGCTCCCCCGCGTCGCCGTGGCGGTGCACCAGGGAGATCAGGTCGGCCAGCAGGTGCTGGACCTGGTCGGCGGCGAACACCTTGGACGACGACGCGTCGGCGACCTTGATCTCGCCGGTCGCGGCGGCCCGGGCGACCTCCCAGTTGAGGAGCTCGTTGATCCGGAACACAGCGGTGGTCTTTCCGAGCAGGTCGACGACGTCCGGCAGGTCGCGCACGCCCGCGGCGTCGGCCCAGCGCACGATCCGGTCGCGCAATCCCTCGATGCGGCCGGCCGGGCCGAGCATGACGCGCTCGTGGTTGAGCTGGGTGGTGATCAGCTTCCAGCCCTGGTTCTCCTCGCCGACCAGCATGTCGACGGGCACGCGGACGTCGTTGAAGTACGTCGCGTTGACGTGGTGCGAGCCATCGGCCGTGATGATCGGCGTCCAGCTGTAGCCGGGGTCGGTGGTGTCGACGATCAGGATCGAGATGCCCTTGTGCTTCGGCGCGTCCGGGTCGGTGCGCACGGCGAGCCACAGGTAGTCGGCCTGGTGGCCGCCGGTGGTCCACATCTTCTGGCCGTTGACGACGTAGTGGTCGCCGTCGCGCTTCGCCGTGGTGCGCAGCGACGCGAGGTCCGTGCCGGCGTCCGGCTCGCTGTAGCCGATCGCGAAGTGCACGTCACCGGCGAGGATCCGCGAGAGGAACATGTCCTTCTGCTTCTCGGTGCCGTAGCGGATCAGGGTCGGGCCCACGGTCTGCAACGTCACCGCAGGCAGGTGGACGTCGGCGTACTGCGCCTCGTTGGCGAAGATCGTCTGCTCGATCTCGCCGAGCCCGTGGCCGCCGTACTCCTTCGGCCAGCCGATCCCCATCCAGCCGTCGATGCCGAGCTGGCGGATCAGCTTCTGGTACGACGGACCGTGCCGGTCCCAGGCGCCATCGGGGCCGGGGTCGGCCGGCTCGTCGTGGGCGATGCCGGTGAAGTACGCGCGGACCTCGGCCTTGAGTGCGCGCTGCTCCTCGGTGAGCTCGAGGTTCTTGGCCTCGGCGGCTTCGACCGGCACCTGCGCGGCGGTCGTGTCGAGCGCGTGCGCCAGGTCGGTGCCCCACGTCGTGTAGCCCACCAGCGGGTAGGTGATGTCGACGCCCATGCCGCCGTGCAGGTGGTGGCAGGTCCGGAAGGCGTACGGCGCCACCTGGCTCACAGAGTAGCCGGCAACGGCGAGGTCGTCGCCCGCCGGCAGGCCCGAGGCGACGCGCCACACGGCGTTGTCGGCCGCGAGGTCGACGGTGCGGGAGGTGACGTAGACGTCGGCCATCTGCAGCGACACGGCCTGGAACTCCGCCAGCGACCGGCCGAACTGCTGGCGGCCCTTGACATAGGCGGCAGTCAGGTCGCGGGCGCCGGCGAGCACGCCGGCCGCCGTGACGGCGAGGCCGGCGCGGGCGACATCGGAGAGGTAGGCGGCTGCGCCGTCCTCGAGCACCTCGGCGGCAGCGTTCTCGAGGACGACCGTGTGCCGGGGTGCGGCGCTGGAGGCACTGGACTCCAGCAGGGTGACGCCGGGACCCGTCGGGTCGACGAGCGCGACGACGTCGCGGTCGCCCTCGCGGGCGATGACCAGCAGGCGGGCGGCGTTCCACGCGTAGGTCACCGACAGGGCGCGGCCGTTGACCGTGCCGTCGGCGTACGTCACGGAGCCACGCAGCGCGGGCGTCAGGACCACGTCGCCGGCGACGACGCCGGGCAGGAACTCCTTGCGCTGCGCTTCCGTGCCGTACGACGCCAGGGTCAGCGCGCCACAGCAGAGGGTCTCCCACGCGGGGACCTGGACGGCAGCGTGTCCGGCTTCGCGCAGCAGCACGGCGACCTCGCTGAGCCCGAGCCCCTCGCCGCCGTACTCCTCGGGGACCGGGAGCGACGTCAGGCCGGCAGCGGCCCAGGCCGCCCACTCCCGAGCGTCCGACTCGCGCTCCAGCACCTCGCCCACGACGGCGCGGACAGCATTGATCGCCTCAACATCCACGAAGCAAACTGTAACGTGTTCTAGTCTGCTTCGCATGGGTGTCGTCTCACTGACCGATGTCACACGCCGTCGGGTCCACCTTCCGGAGATCGACGTCCCGCGCGGCCGGATGGTCGAGCTGCCGGGCCGCGGCGGGTCGACCTACGTCACCGACACCCCGGGCCCCACCCCGAACGCACCGACCATCGTGCTGCTGCACGCCCTCGGCACCACGGGGTTGCTCACCTTCTTCCCCGTCATCCATCCGCTCGCGAAGAGATTCCGGGTGATCACCCTCGACCAGCGGTGGCACGGCAGGGGCATCCAGAGCGAGGAGTTCTCGCTGGTCGACTGCGCCGACGACGTGGCCGCGCTGGTCGACGTCCTCGGCCTCGAGAAGGTGATCGTCGGCGGCTACTCGATGGGCTCGATCATCGCCCAGCGCGTCTGGCGCCAGCACCCCGACAAGGTGTCGGGGCTCGTCCTCGGGGCGACCACCGACCGGTTCCAGCTCAACGCCGCCGAGCGCGGCTTCTTCCTGGGCATGGGCAGCACGATGCTCGCGCTGCGCGGCCTGTCCCGTTCCCGCACCGCCATCAAGGCGACCCGGGCTGCCGGCCGCAGCGTCGACTTCGTGCCCTCCGACATGCACGAATGGGCGTTGCGCGAGTTCCGCTCCACCAGCCCGTGGGCCGTCGGCCAGGCCGTGGCGGCGCTCGGCCAGCACCACTCCCGGCCCTGGCTCGGCCGGATCGACGTCCCGACCGCGGTCGTGGTGATGATGCGGGACCGGGTGATCCCGACCGCGCGCCAGATCGCGTTCGCGCGCTCGATCCCCGGCGCCACGATCCACGAGGTCGACGACGGCCACGCCGGGTGCGTGCTGGGGTCGGAGAAGTTCGTGCCGCGGTTCGTCGAGGCGGCGGCCACCGTCAACGCCCGGAGCCGGGACTTCCGCCAGCGCTAGCGGCTGCTCGACTCCCAGGCGGCCTGGAGCCGTTCGAGCTCCAGCGGGAAGTGCCGCACCAGAGCGTCCGCGTCCGGCATCGACTCGCGACAAGCGATCGCACCGACGTGCATCTGCCCGGCGTTCGACATCACCGTGAGGTTCAGGCCGGCGCCGTGGAAGACCGGTCCCAGCGGGCACAACGCTTCGATCCGGGCGCCCATGAAGTAGAGCGGGATCGGCGGGCCCGGGACGTTGGAGATGACGAGGTTGTGGACGACGGGGTGCCGTTCGGCCAGTCGCAGGTTGGCGTAGGTCCGCACCGCCAGGCCGAACGTCCGCGGCGCCGCGAACTCTGCCCAGTCCTGCAACGCGTCGGCACTGATCGCGTTGTGGTGGGCCTTCGCGATGCGGTTGCGGTGGGCGAGCATCTGCAGCCGCTCCAACGGGTCCGCGATGTCGGTGCCCAGCTTCGTGAACATGGCGCTCACCTTGTTGGAGCCCGACGACCTGCGCGAGCTGTCGCGCACACTCACCGGCACCGTTGCCAGCAGCGAGGCAGTCGGGAGCTCGTCACGTTCGGAGAGATAGGCGCGCAGCGCTCCTCCGGCGATCGCCAGGACCACGTCGTTGACCGTCGTCCCCGTCTCCTTCTTGATCGCGCGGATGTCGTCGAGCGACAGGTCGACCATCGCGATGGAGCGGTGCGAGGTGATCGTGCCGTTGAACGACGTGCGCGGCGCGGAGAACGGTGCGGCCATCGCCGTACCCTGACGGGCGCGGCCGATCGTCCTGGTGACCAGCTGGGCCGACGGTCCGATCACCTTCGCGAGCGTGATGGGGCGGGTCGCCGTACCGATGACGGCACGGCCGAGGAGCTCGCGCCGTCCGGGGCTGCGGGGGTGGCGGCCGTGCTCGACGAGCATCGGCGGAGTGTCGGGCTCGATCGAGCAGAGGTGCGAGATCAGGTTCGCGCCGGAGACACCGTCGACCGTCGCGTGGTGCATCTTGGCGAACACGACGACCTTCTCGTCCCCGCCCTCGGGCCGGTAGCCCTCGATGACCCACATCTCCCACAGCGGACGCGAACGGTCCAGCGGGAGCGAGGCGAGGTGCGCGCACAGGTCCATCAGCTCGCGGTAGCCACCGGGCGTCGGGAGGGCGAGGCGGTGCACGTGGCGCTCGATGTCGAACGACGTGTCCCGCACCCACACGGGGTGGTCGAGCCCGAGGGGCACACCGCGCACCTTGCGGGTGAAGTCGGGCACGTCGCGGACACTCCGGTTGAGCGCAGCCTGGAGCGAGCCGAAGGAGTACGGCGCCGTCATCGTCGCGGGGTCCAGCACCATGACCGCACAGACGTGCATCAGCTGGTCGGGGGTCTCCAGGTAGAGAAAACTCGCGTCCAGTCCCGAAAGCCGATCCATTCCGTCATTCTCCATCTGTGTGGGGCGCGCCGGTCCTTGAGTAGAACACGTACCAGTTTCCTACAACGACACGGATAGGATCCGGTCATGGGATTCGTACGGCGCCAGGCCATCACCGCTGCGCTGACCGCCAACGCCATCCGGCCCCTCCCCGGCTTCCGCGCCGGCATACCGGCGTTCTTCGCCGGCTGGGTCACCGGTGAACTCGCCCCCCACGTCCTGGGCCTGACCGTCGCCGATGCGGCCGCGCACGTCGCCGGACCGCGCCGAAGCGTCCGCGGACTCGCGCTCGCCGGCCTGTCCTCGGCCGGCCTGGCCTACCTGATCCAGCAGAGCCGCCGGTCGGTGACCGAGGCCGAGAACGCGCTGGTCGAAGGCCTCGGCGTCGACTACGTCGAGCAGCTCGACGCCAAGCCGTCCCCGGCGGACCTCGCGACCCCGTGGGGCCGGATCGTGAACCCGTTCGCCTTCGGCCGCGCGGCGCGCAAGGCCGGCGTGGAGGTCCACCGCGACATCCCGTTCGCGCCGTACGGCAAGCGCGGCATGCTCGACGTCTACACGTCGGAGGTCACGCCCGCCGCCGGCGCTCCGGTGCTGCTGCAGGTGCACGGTGGCGCCTGGACCATCGGCAGGAAGGATCAGCAGGGGCTCCCCCTCATGCAGCACCTCGCCGCCCGCGGCTGGGTGTGCGTCGCGATCAACTACCGTCTCTCACCCCGCGACCCCTGGCCGGCGCACATCGTCGACGTCAAGGCCGCGATCGCGTGGATCCGCGAGAACATCGAGGCGTACGGCGGCGACCCGAACTACATCGCGATCACCGGCGGATCCGCCGGTGGCCACCTCTCCGCCCTGGCCGCCGTCACGCCGAACGCGCCGGAGTTCCAGCCCGGCTTCGAGGACGCCGACACCACGATCCAGGCGGCGGTCCCCTACTACGGCGTCTACGACATGGCCGGTGTCACCGGCCTGCCCAACACCGCCCTGATGCGCGACACCTTCCTCGGACCACGGGTGTTCCGCAAGCGCTACTCCGACCTGCCCGACGTCTACGAGCAGGCGTCGCCGCTGCTGCGGATCACCCCCGACGCTCCCGACTTCTTCGTGATCCACGGCGTCAACGACACGCTCGTCGAGGTGGGCCAGGCGCGCGCCTTCGTCAAGGCGCTGCGGGACACCTCGAAGCGCACGGTGAGCTACGCCGAGCTGCCGACCACCCAGCACGCGTTCGACATCTTCCCGTCGATCCGGTCGCAGCACCTCGTGCGCGCGACCGAACGCTTCCTGAACTGGCACTGGAACCTCTGGCGCCGCGAGCAGGGCTCGCCCGCCGAGGTCATCGCAGCGGAGTAGACCTCAGCGCGGCAGGCCGAGGATCCGCTCCGCGGCCACGTTGCGCAGGATCTGCGTCGTACCGCCCGCGATCGACAGGCAGCGCGTGTTGAGCTGCTCCCAGATGTCGGCCGCCAGCGGGTCCTCCGACACCTTGCTGATCGGGCCCAGCACGGCGAGGTCGTCGCCCTGGAGCTTCACGACCAGCTCCGAGGAGTCCTGACGGCTGCGGACGCCGAGCAGCTTCGCCACGCTCGACTCCGAACCCGGGCCGTGACCGCCGAGGGCACGCAGCGTGGTGCGGACACCCAGCAGGGCACAGACGGTGGCGAGGGCCACCTGATGGCCGACCTGGACCCGGGCGACCGGCCCGAGGTCGCGGGACGCGGCGATCTCGACGGCACGCTCCACGCTCTTGGTGAGGCGTGCGCTGGCCATCGCGACCCGCTCGTTGGCCAGCGTCGTGCGGGCCAGCTTCCACCCGTCACCGGGCTCGGCCACGACGCAGTCGTCGGGCACGAAGACGTCGTCGAGGAACACCTCGTTGAACAGCGCCTCCCCCGTGATCTCGCGCAGCGGCCGGACCTCGATCCCCGCGGACCTCATGTCCACCAGGAAGTAGGTGATGCCCTTGTGCTGCGGGACGTCGGGATCGGTGCGGGCCAGGCAGATGCCCCAGTCCGCACGCTCGGCCATCGAGTTCCACACCTTCTGGCCCGTCAGGCGCCAGCCGCCGTCAACCCGCTCGGCGCGCATGCGCAGCGACGCCAGGTCGGAGCCGGATCCCGGTTCGGAGAACAGCTGGCACCACACCAGGTCCCCCAGCAGGGACGGCAGCACGAAGCGTTCGCGCTGCGCGTCGGTGCCGTGGGCGAGGATCGTCGGCACCGCCCACCCGGCGATCACCAGGTCCGGTCGTACGACGCCCGCCCGGCCGAGCTCCTGGTCGATCACGATCTGCGTGGTCGGATCGGCGCCGAGCCCGTAGGGCGCGGGCCAGTGCGGCGTCAGGTAACCCGTCTCCACCAGTGCCGCTCGCTGGTCGCCCGCCGGCAGGGCAGCGATGCGCTCGGCGGAAGCCCGTACCTCGGGGCGGATCGCGTCGTCGCGCCCTTCGAGGTCGACGTCCACCTGGCGTCGTACTCCGGCCACGGCGGCAGCCGTGAGCCGTTCGGCAGCGTCGTCGGCCGAACCGACGAGCGCACGCAGGCTCAGGGCGCGGCGGAAGTAGAGGTGGGCGTCGTGCTCGTGGGTGAAGCCGATGCCGCCGAGCACCTGGATGCAGCCCTTGGCCACCTCGACGGCGCCGTCGAAGCAGGTCGCCTGCGCGACGTCGACCGCGAACGACCACTGCTCGACGTCGTCACCATCGGCCGACGCTGCGGCGTCCCAGGCGGCGGCCGTGACGGCCTCGGCGGTCTCGAGCATCTGGGCACACAGGTGCTTGATGGCCTGGAAGGCCCCGATCTTCTGCCCGAACTGCTCGCGCACCTTGGCGTAGTCGACCGCGGTCTCCAGGCACCAGCGAGCCACCCCGGCGGCCTCGGCCGCAGCGAGGGTGACGGCGACCAGGCGGCGACGCGGCTCCCCCGCGTCCCCAGCCGGACCGTGGGATCGGGCGTGACGGGCACTGAGGTCGATACCGGCCTCAGGGGTGACCTCCCCCGCTCCGTCGAGCAGGAAGCTCTCGATCGCCGTGCCGCCGTCCCACACGGCGCCACCGGGGTGGACCTGAATGCCAAAGCGACCCGCCCGCTGCTGGAGCGTGGCGACGACGGCCGAACCGAGGAGGCCGCCGGGAACCAGTTCGTGCGCACAGGCCTCGAGTGCGACCGCCTGGTCGAGGACCGTTCCTCCCCCACCGCCGGACGCCTCGGGCACCGCGATCGTGGTGACCCCCATGGCATCGGCGGCCGACCAGACCTCGTCGAAACGGGCAGCGACGTCGCCCTCGGCGGCGCGCGCCGCCGCGATCGGGTCCAGGCTGGCCGCCCACTTGCGCAGGTTGTCGGCCAGTTCGACCTGGTCGTCGGTGATGCCGAGGGACATGGTGCTCCCGTGGGTTCGTTGGTGCGGCGAAGTAGAACAGGTTTCAGTTTACTAGAATCACCCCGTGCCCGACACCATGCCGTCCGACCTGCTGGAACACGCGCGCCGCGCCAAGGGCTTCATGCCCGAGGACGAGGGCGACCTGCTCTACCGGGTGGCCCGCGAACGCCTCCCCCACGGCCCGGCCCTCGAGGTCGGCACCTACTGCGGGAAGTCCGGCATCTACCTGGGCGCCGCCGCGCGCGAGGTGACCGCAGCCGGCACACCCGCAACCGTCTTCACCGTCGACCACCACCGCGGGTCGGAGGAGAACCAGGCAGGCTGGGAGCACCACGACACCACGGTGGTCGACCAGGAGTTCGGGCTGATGGACACCCTGGGCCAGTTCCGCAAGAACATCGCCCGCGCCGGACTCGAGGACCAGGTGGTCGCGATCGTCGGCCAGTCCACGACCGTCGCCGCGCACTGGCGCACGCCGCTCTCGCTGCTCTTCATCGACGGCGGGCACGGGGAACAGCCCGCCCGCGACGACTTCCTCGGGTGGCCACGCTGGGTCGACGCAGGTGGCTACCTGGCCATCCACGACGTCTTCCCCGACCCGGCCGAAGGCGGTCGCCCGCCCTACGAGCTGATCTACCTTCCCGCACTGGCCAGCGGCCAGTTCACCGAGATCGACGCCGTCGGCTCGATGCGCATCCTCCAGCGCACGTCAGGCGTGGCTGGAGACCCGGTCCGCTGAGGGGCAGTCGCACTCGAGGGCGATCTCCTCGAAGTGCGGGGCCAGCGAGGTCCCGCGCATGATCCCCGAGCCCGGCGATGCGTGCCCGTAGGTCTCCCCGAGGGCGTCGACCGCGAGCAGCACCGCGGCCGCGGTGTACGTCGTGTGCTCGACCGGCCAGTGCACGTTGCGGGGCTCCCCGTCGGACGGTCGCGTCGGGTCGTCGTACACCCAACCGGTCCAGTAGCGACCGTCGTCCTCGCGCAGGTGCTGCATCTCGGTGAGCAGTGCCAGCGCACGGGTGTGGTCGCCGATGACGTCGAGCGCCATCGCGAGCTCACAGGTCTCCGCACCGGTGACCCAGGGGTTGGTGTCGACGCAGTGGATGCCGAGGCCGGGGACCACGAAGTCGTTCCAGCGCCGGGCCAGCAGCTCGCGGGCCGCGTCACCACGGACGGGTCCGCCGAGGACCGGGTAGTACCAGTCCATGGAGTACGTCGTCTTGTCCTCGAACAGGTCCGGGTGGGTGCGCACGGCGTGACCGAGGCGGCCGCCCGCCAGCTCCCACTCGGGCTGCGGGTCGTCCATCAGGTCGGCGAGCGCAACACCCGCACGGAGCGAGTGATAGATGCTCGAGTTGCCGGTGAGCAGGCAGAAGTCGTCGACCGGGGTCCAGCGGATGCCACCGAAGCTCTGCTGGAGCGACACGACGAAGTCCAGGCCGGCCCGCACGGAGGGCCAGTACTTCCGGATGAAGGCGAGGTCGCGTTGCACCAGCCAGTGGTGCCACAGGCCGACGGCGAAGTACGCCGACATGTTGACCTCGCCGCGCTCGTCGTCGGCCACGCCGCCGACCAGCTTCATCGGCCAGGAACCGTCGGCGCGCTGGACGGTCGGGATCCAGGCGTAGGCGCGCTCGGCGGCCTCCACCTGTCCACCGACGAGCATCGCCATGGCGGCCTCGACGTGGTTCCAGATGTCGACGTGCTCGCCCGTGGTCCACGGCACGGCGCCCCACGGCTCCTGCATCGCCGCGATCGCCGCTGCGGTGTCGGCGACCTGCTGGGCGCTGATGACGCCCTCGACGTACGGGAGCCGGCTCAGCGGCACCTCGGGGATCACGCCGGTCATCCGGCGTCCGGCTTCCGGAAGTACAGCACCATGCTCTTGCCGATCATCGGGTCGAGCACCTTGCCGGCCACCTGCAGGGCCTTGGGCTGCTTCATGATCTCCCAGACGAGGAGCTTGTGGTACGCCCTCGCGAGCGGGTGGTTGTCGTTCTCGACACCGACCGCGCACTTGATCCACCAGTACGGCGAGTGCAGGCCGTGCGTGTAGCTCTTGCCCTCGAACAGCATCGCCTCACCGGGCGTGCCGTCATTGAAGCGGCCGCCCTTGGTGACCTTGTCGACCAGCTCGTGGTCGGTGTAGATCCGGATGTGGCCGCCCTCGGCGTTGTGGTAGTCGGCCGAGAGGCTCCAGTTGATGACCTCGGGCAACCAGCGGGGCACGGTCACGGCCAGGGTTCCTCCGGGCCGCAGGACCCGGATCAGCTCGCGGATCGCCGCGACGTCGTCGTGGATGTGCTCGAGCACCTCGGAGCACACGATCCGGTCGAACTCACCGTCGGCGAAGGGCAGCGCGAGCGCGTCACCCTGCTTGACGTCGGCCTCGGCGCCCTCGGGGACCTCGCCGGCCTCCTTCATCGCGACGAACAGGTCGCGCACGCCTTCGAGCTCATCGGCATCGATGTCGAACGCGATCACGTCTGCACCGCGGCGGTACATCTCGAAGCTGTGGCGGCCGGCACCGGCGCCCATGTCGAGCACGCGGTCACCGGGCTTGAGGCCCAGTCGGTCGAAGTCAACGGTCAGCATGTCAGTTCTCCTCAGGCCTTCTTCTCGGCCATCTCGGCCTTGTACTCGGCGATCACGTCCTCGAGGACGGCCGCAGTGCTCACAGCGACGGCTGTCCAGCTGAACAGCTCCTTGACGCGGCGGCGTCCCGCGGCGCCCATCTCGGCACGGCGAGCGGGGTCGTCCAGCAGCGCGGCGAGCGCAGTGGTCAGTGCTCCGACGTCTCCGGGCTCCACCACGTCCGCGCAGAGGCCGTCGGGACCGACGACCTCCGGGATGGCCCCTGCCCGCGAGACCACGAGCGGCGTCTCGCAGGCCATCAGCTCGGCGGTCGGCAGCGAGAAGCCCTCGTACAGCGAGGGGACGCAGGCCAGCTCGGCCGAGCCCATCAGCGCGACGAGCTCGTCGTCGGAGAGGCCGTTGGCGAACGAGACCCGGTCGGCGATGCCGAGGCGGTCGATGAGCTTCTCGGTGACGCCACCCTCCTTGGGCTTGGTCACCAGCACGAGCTCCAGGTCGCGTTCGACGACCAGCTTGGCAAACGCCTCGAGCAGGACCGAGATGCCCTTCAGTGGCGCGTCGGCGCTGGCCATCGCGAGGACCCGGCCGGGTACGCGGGGCTCGGTGGGCGGCACGAAGCGATCGTCGACGCCCAGCAGGATCGTCTCGATCCGCGCCGGGTCGACGTTGAACTCACGCACGATGTCGCGCTTGGACGACTCGGAAGGCACCATCACCCGGCGCAGGCGGGGCGCAGTCCGCTTCTGCTGGGAGAGGAAGGAGTACCAGCGCCACACGCCGATCTTCGGCAGCTCGAAGCGCCACTTCGAGCCGGCCTTGCGCTTGGCCCAGACGGCCGCGGCGAGCTCGATGCGGCGGTCCATGGTGATCGGGTGGTGGATGGTCGCGGCGAGCGGGAGTCCCACCACCGCGGGGTCCTCGATGCCGAGCAGGGGCATGGCCAGGGTCTGGTTGTCGAAGACGATGTCGAAGTCGTCGCGCCGCCCCTTGAGGACCTTCACCACGCGCTTGCTGAAGGTCAGCGGCTCCGGGAACGCGCCACTGCGCATCCTGAGCCACTCCTCGACGTCGATCAGGTCGCGGTACTCGCTCGGGCGCGGATTGCGGAACTCGTCGCCTGGTTGATAGAGGTCGAGGCTCGGCACCTTGGTGAGGGTCACCCCCTCGTCGAGCTCGGGGTAGGGCTGGCCGGAGAACACCTCGACGGTGTGGCCCAGGGCAGCGAGCTCCCGGGTCAACCGACGGATGTAGATACCCTGTCCGCCCACGTGGGGCTTGCTGCGGTAGGACAGCATTGCGATCCGCATTCGGATCTCCTTAATCTCACTGGGGTACTGCTCAGGCGCTGGCTCATTGCGCTGAGTCACGGCGCCGAGCTCCCGGTGGAAGCAGGGCCGAACAAAACTGGAACGTGTTTCTAATTATGCGCTACCTGCCAGTAGCCTATATCTGTGGACCCAACGGGACCGCAACGTCAGACCCACACAGGAGACACGGTGACCATCGCGAACTCGACGTCGACAGACGACCTTGGTTCTGCCGCGCAGCGCGATCGACGCAAGCGGATCCTCGACGCCACCTACGAACTCGCCACGGCCGGCGGCTTCGATGCAGTCCAGATGCGGGCGGTGGCCGAGCAGGCCGACGTCGCCCTGGGCACGCTGTACCGCTACTTCCCCTCGAAGATCCATCTGCTGGTCTCCGCCCTCGGACGTCAGTTCGAGGAGACGGCCGTCCGGCTCAACGAGCGGGAGATCCCCGGCGACACCCAGGCCGACCGCGTCCTGTACGTCCTCAAGCGGATGGCGCGGGGCATGCAGGGCGACCCGAAGCTCACCGAGGCGCTGACCCGGGCCTTCATGTTCGCCGACAGCAGCGTCGCCAACGAGATCCACGTCGTCGGCATGTCGATGACCTCGATCGTCACCCACGCCATGCACGGCGGGGTCCCCGTCGAGGGCTCGATCACCGACGAGGACGTCGCCGTGGCACGGGTCCTCGGTGACGTGTGGCTCTCGGCGCTGGTCGCCTGGGTGACCGGCCGCTCCACCGCAGCGGAGACTGCCGCGCACATGGACACGGCGATTCATCTGATCCTCCGGGACTGACTGCTCCATCGGGCCGAGCGCGTCTCCGGCGCAGCAGCGGGCAGCAAGCTGCCAGCCGACGCCTCCCGCCGCGCTGCCGACCATTTGACGCGCTCAGGCACCGAAGGCGTGCGTGCTCGTCACGCCACCGTCGACGGCGATCTCGGCGCCGTTGATGTACGACGACTCCTCGCTGGCCAGGAACACGTAGACCGGAGCGATGTCCTCAGGGACACCGACCCGGCGCAGCGGCACCTTGCTGGCGCCGTACTCCATGGCAGCGTCGCCGCCGTGGACCCGCGTCATGGGGGTGTCGATCATGCCGGGGTGCACCGAGTTGACCCGGATCCCCTTCGGACCGAGCTCCATCGCGGCGCACTTGGTCATGCCGCGGATCGCCCACTTCGTGGCGGCGTACGCGGTGCAGGACGGCATGCCGGCGAGGCCCTCGACCGAGGAGGCGTTGATGATCGAGCCGCCGCCGTTCTTGCGCATCGTGCGGGCCACTGACTGCATGCCGAGGAAGACGCCGAGCTGGTTGACCCGCCACACGAGCTCGACCTCTTCGGCAGGCATCCGCTCGATGTCACCGAAGCGGAGGATGCCGGCGTTGTTCGCGAGCACGTTGACCGGGCCGAAGCGGGTGTTGGCGTCCTCGACCAGCGCGGTCCAGGACGCGGCGTCGCTGACGTCGTGGTGCATGAAGTGGGCGTTGTCACCCAGCTCGTCGGCGAGCGCCTGACCTGCTTCCTTCGCCACGTCGGCGATGACGACCTTGGCGCCCTCGGCGACGTAGGCACGCGCGATCGCGGCGCCCTGTCCCTGTGCGCCACCGGTGACGATGGCGACCTTGTTGTCCAGACGACCCATTATCTCTTATCTGTCTTTCTCGGTGGTTGAGGTGCGAGCGCAGCGAGCCTCGAAACCCTCAGACGGTCAGTTGCATGATCGAGTCGGCCGCGAAGCCGTTGGCCGGGTCCCGGTCGGCGAAGAAGTCGCCGAGCTGCTTGTCGAGGTCCTCACCGGTCCAGAGGTCGCCCGACTTGTCGAAGCGCTGCTCGACGACCGGAGCCGCCACGAGGGCCACCATGCCGCCGTACACGACGAAGACCTGGCCGGTGATCCGCTCGGCGGCCGGCGAGGCGAGGTACGCCACGACGGGTGCGACATGGTCCGGGGAGTACGGATCGACCTGGAGGCCGGACTGGTCCTCACCGAAGACCTGGGCCGTCATCGCGGTGCGTGCCCGGGGGCAGATGACGTTGGCGCGGACACCGATCTTGCCCAGTCCACGGGCCGTGGACAGCGTGAGCGCGGTGATCCCGGCCTTGGCCGCGGCGTAGTTGGCCTGCCCCGGCGAGCCACCCAGGAAGGCCTCGGAGGCCGTGTTGACGATGCTGCCGTAGGTCAGGCCGGACTCGCTCGCCTTCGCCCGACCGCGCCAGTACGACGCCGCGTTGCGCGAGAGCAGGAAGTGGCCGCGCAGGTGGACGGCGATGACCGCGTCCCACTCGTCGTCGGTCAGGTTGAAGAGCATCCGGTCACGCGTCATGCCGGCGTTGTTGACGACGACGTCGAGACCACCGAAGCCGTCGATCGCTGCGGTCATCAAGGCATCGGCCGTCCTGCGCTGGCTGATGTCACCCTCGACGACGACTGCCTCGCCACCGAGCGAACGGATCTCCTCGACGGCGTCGTCACCGGCTCCGGCGAGGTCGTTGACGACGACCTTCGCGCCAGCGGCGGCCAGGGCCAGCGCCTCGGCGCGACCCAGGCCCGCACCTGCTCCCGTGACGACCGCGACCTTGCCCTCGAGCGACGTGCTGTCTGCCACGCTCACTCCTCCACCAACGTGATGGCGGCGCGCGGGCAGGCGGCAACCGCCTGACGGACCTGCGCGATGTTCTCGTCGGTCGTCTGCTCGGTGTGGAGCTGGAGGAAGTCGTCGTCGTCCAGCTCGAACACCTCGGGCGCCATGGCCTCGCACAGCCCGTTGGACTCACACAGGTCGAAGTCGACCTTGATCTTCATGTCAGTCATGCCTTTCACGTCATCTTCCGGTGGTCCCAGGAAGCGACCTTCTCGGGGTGGATGATCACGCCCACCCGCTTGGTCGCCTGTTTCTCGACCGTCTCGCGCCCGAAGTCCCCCAGTGCCTCGAAGGACTCGGCACCCACCATCCGGGTGGCGACGGCCGCGCCGATCTCGAAGATCGTGTCGTAGTCGCGGACGATCTCCGCGCGTCCCTCGATCGATACGCCACGCAGCTCGAAGTAGTCGACGCCGTCCTCGACGAGCGCGGTGACCCGCGGGTCCCGCTCGAGGTTGACGATCTTCTGGCTGCGTCCGTAGGTCCAGAACGCGATCTTGCCCTCGCGCACGACGTAGAACAGCGTGGTGAGGTGCGGGAATCCCTCGTGCCCGTTGGCGGCCACCTGCACCTTGAGGTTCTCGCCCAACAGCGCGGCGACCTCCTCATCGGTGAGCTTCACCTTGTCGCGTCCTGCAGCACCCATGTCAGCTTCCTTCCGACGAGTGGCCCGGGAACACGTGGGCACTCGGGTCAATGACGACGGCGGCGTTGTTGACCGCGGTGGCGGCCTCACCGAAGCCCACGGCGATCAGGCGGACCTTGCCGTCGTACTCGGTGATGTCGCCGGCCGCGAAGACCCGCGGCAGGCTCGTGCGCATGGCCCCGTCGACCACGATGTGGCGACGGTGCGTCTCGAGCCCCCACTGCTGGAGGGGGCCGAGGTCGGCAACGAAGCCGAGCGCCGCCACGACCGCCTGCGCCGGCCGGGTCTGCGGCACGCCGTCGACGGTGATCTCGACCTCGGCAAGTTCTCCGTCGGTGCCGCCGGCAGCGTCGCGCAGCGCGGTCACCTCAGCCTTGGTGACGAACTGGGTCGAGGACGAGCGGACCTGCTCGACGGTGCGTTCGTGCGCGCGGAACGCGTCGCGGCGGTGCACCAGCGTGACGGAGCGCGCGATCGGTTCGAGGTGCAGGGCCCAGTCGAAGGCACTGTCGCCTCCCCCGACGATGACGACGTCCTTGCCGTCGTACGGCGCAAAGCTCGGCACGAAGAACTCGACACCGCGCCCGATCCATCCGGCGGCCGCCGGAAGCGGGCGCGGGCTGAACTTCCCGATGCCGGCAGTGATGATGAGGGCCTTGGCGTTCACGACGGTGCCG
>NZ_JBMCZA010000111.1:0-13828 GCF_048654705.1 Nocardioides sp. CPCC 206348 | reverse complement strand
GGCTCCGCGGTCAGCGCCTGGGCCACCAGGCCGTCGACGAGCTCGCGCCCCTTCACGGACGGGAAGCCCGCCACGTCCAGGATCGCCTTCTCGGGGTACATCGCGGTGATCTGGCCACCGAGCTCCGGCAACGAGTCGATCAGCGCCACACGCAGGCCACGGAAGCCGGCGTAGTAGGTGGCGAACAGCCCCGTGGGCCCGGCGCCGACGATGACGACGTCGCACTCGACGCTCTCGGAGGTGGCCACCACAGAACTGTAACGTGTTCTAGTTGGTCTTGTCTCGCCGCTGATCCGTGTCGAGACCATCGACGAGCCAGCCCTGGTCGGTGTGCACCATCGTGACCAGCACCTTGAAGGGCGTCACCACGGTCTCCGGCTTCCCCTCGCGTTCCCGTGAAACCACCTGGTTGAGGAACACCAGCGCCTGCAGCCTGGTCCGGTTGGCCCGGACGACACCCTGGGCGACGACGTTGGCCTGGACCACCGTCTTCTGGAGCACGAACTGCTCCTTGATGTCCCTGGCGGTCGTGCGGTACTGCCCCTCGAACTTCGAGGTCATCACCTTTGCGGCAGCGTCGACCTCGGCATCGTACTTCTGGTAGTCGACCGCGACGATGTCCTGGGCAGCCTTGGCGGCTGCCTCCACACCCTCGACGGTGGCGATCTCGGAGGCGACGACCGGCCGGCCGTCGGGCACGGTGATCTCACCGGCGGTGTCGGTGACCTTGGGCGCTGGGTCGTCCTCGGTCACCTTCAGGATCCCGAACCACACGGCCTGGGCGAAGAGGACCAGGGCGACGAGCACGAGGGCGATCACGAGACGGCGCGTGGTCCGCGGGCGAGCCAGCAGGCCGGGTGCACCGGACTCGACGGTCGGCTCGTCGGCGGGCGCAGGCGTCGACGCTTCGGACGTGGTCTCGACCGCCTCGACCTCGTCGACCGTCTCGACCTTGTCGGCCACCTCGACCGTCTCGTCGGTCTCTTCCGGACGCGTCGTCGGGCTCTGGCCGGCAAGCTTGCGCGGTCGGGGCGTGGTGCCGCGCGAGCTCGCGGGGCGTCGGGGTGTGGGGCGACTCATGGGGGTACTCCTCAGCCCAACTGCACGTACTGGAGGTCACGGGTGAGCCAGCGGTCCTTGACCAGGGCCAGTTCGACCTGGATCCGGTAGTTGCGCGCCTCTTCCTTGAACTCCGTTGTCTTGTTGGTGACCGTGCCGCTGGTGGCGACGATCACGGTGGCCGAGTCGTTGTCGCCGGCCACCAGGCCGGACCAGACGACCTCGGCGACCATGCTGGACTGGGCCTCGCTGGCGAGCTTCTTCAGGCCGGAGACGCCCTTGTTGTACTCCTTGAGGAAGTCCCCGGTCGACATCGACTGCACCGACTTGATGGTGGCGTCGGGCTCCTTGTAGCTGAAGTTCACGAAGGCCGTGACCATCTTCGTCGCGGCCTCGAGCTGCGCGGCGACGCGCTCCTGCTCCGAGTCCTTGGCCAGGGGGACGGCCTGGACGATGCCGCGGCCGACGTCCTGTCCGGCACCGGGCACCACGTCGACACCGTCGACGCGCGAGTCCAGCTCCGACTTCAACGCGATCGCGACCAGGACGGCCATGCACGCGAAGATCACGATCGCGGCATAGAGCGCAATGTTGAGCCGGACGCGGCTGCGTTCCTCGGTCAACGCCGGGGTCACCGGCTCGCCACCGGACCCACCAACAGCCACTTCCACGCATCCCCTCCCAGGACGGACAGGTTCTCCGGCTGCATCAGCTTCACCGGGTTCCCTGCTGTGTCGACCAGCCCGGGCACAGCGCCGGTGGACGGGTCGTAGGTGCCACTGTAGACGCGGCCCGGGGACGCCCGGTTCTTGCGGTTCGCCGGGACGTACCTGCTGCCCCGCATGGCGTACGGCGGGGGCGCCGTACAGCTCACGTCTGCGGGCTCCACGTCGGTGAGGTCCTGCGTGGAACGCCAGTCCTCGGGCGGCACGTAGCCCTGGGTGCAGGGCGGGACGCTGTAGTCGAACTGGAGGTTGACGTGGCCGTAGCCGTCGGCCGTGCTCCCGCTCGGCCCACCCGCGATCAGCGCCGGGTAGGTGACGAGCAGCTGCTCGAGCCCGTCGAGCTCGGTGAACAGGATCTGGTCGATCGTGACGAGGTCACCGAAGAGGATCGGCAGGGTCGGTTCCAGTTCCTTCAACAGGCGCGTCAGCTCGCGCGCGGCGCCCGGGGTGGCGCTGAGGACGGTGCGCAGGCTTCCGTCGTTCTCCCGCAGCATCGTCGTGACCGTGTTCAGGTCGGCGGCGAACTTGCGGATGTTCTCCTTCTCGCCCTGCTGGGTGCGCAGGACGGTCAGGCCGTCGTTCAGCAGGGCGATCGTCTCGTCGGTGTGCTCGCTGGCCTCGGCGATGAACTTCGAACCACCGTCGAGCAGTCGCTGGAGGTCTGCCCCGGTGTCGTTGAACATGACGCCGAGCTCCTCGACGACCTTCTGCAGGCTCTCCTTGTCGACCGATTGGACGAACTGGTTGAGGTCGACCAGCAGGTCGCCCTCATCGACGGGGAGCGACTCGGCCGTGCCGACGAACTTCGACCCGTCCTTCGCGTACGGGCCCTTGTCGTCAGCAGGCTGGAAGTCGAAGTACTGCTCACCGACGGCGGAGAGGTTGTGGACCGAGATCGCCGAGTCGAGCGGGACCTTCGCGTCGTGGTCCAGCGCGAGGGTCAGGTCGATGCCCTCCTCGGTCGGCACCACCTTGGAGACCTTGCCGATCTTGACGCCGCGGTAGGTCACCTCGCTGCCTTCGAAGATGCCGCCCGAGCCGGGCAGCGAGGCGGTGACCGTGAGGCCACGACCGGTGACCTTGTCGACCAGGCCGAGGTAGCTGGCCGTGATGTAGGTGATGCCCACCGCGCTCAGCACGACGAAGGCCATCAGCCGGATCCGTACGCCGCGGCTCATGCCGTCGCTCCCAGGAGGCTCTCGGTGGTGTCGTTGTCGTACGACGCCTCGGTGCCGAACAGGCCGCGGGTGAGACCCGCCAGCGGGCCGTCCGAGCCGAGCAGGCCGTTCTTCAACAGGTTGTTCAGGTCGAGGGTCGGCAGCGAGTTCAGCAGCTTGCACACCGGGCTCGTCCTGAGCGCGGCCGTCTTGCACTGGTCCTGCAGGTCCTTGAGCAGGTTGACGTCGTTGAGCACCTTGGCGCACGCGGTCCCGGTGAGGTTCCCGCTCTGCAGGCACCGGGTCACCTGGTTCAGCACCTCGCCGAGGTCGGGCAGCTGGATCTCCGGGAGCCCCAGCGTCTTGTAGAGGTTGGCGATGTCCAGGTCGGCGCGGATGATCGTGTCGGCATAGTCGCCCTCGACGATCTTGTTGGCCGACTGCGGGAACGGGAAGCTCACGAGCAGGTTGAGGCCGGGTGCGAGCTGCTCGTCGGCCTCGGTCAGCTTGCGCAGGACCGGGCTGAGGTCCTTGAGGATGCTCAGCACGTCCTCCTTGCTCGCGTTGATGACCCGGGTGCCGACCTTGCCCAGCTTGTCGAGGGCGGTCAGCATCGCGATCAGCTCGTCGTGCTGGGCTGCGAGGACCTTGATCGCCGGGCCGGTGGCGTCGAGCGCCTCGCCGATCGTGTCCTTCTCCGCGTTGAGCTTGGTGGTCAGGTTGTTCATCGACTGCAGCGCGTTGATGATGTCGACCTTCTGCTGGTCGATGGTGCCGACCACCGAGTCCAGGGACGACAGCAGGTTGCGCAACCGGTCCTCGCGTCCCGACATCACCTGGTTCGCCTCGTGCACGATCGTGCCGAGCTGGGCAACACCGCCGCCGCTGAGCAGGAACGAGAGGGCGCCGAGCACTTCCTCGACCTCCGGGTTCCGGCCCGTCTCGGCGAGCTGGATGGTGTCGCCCTCGGCCAGACGACCGGTGGCCACCTGCTCCTTCGGGGCTTCGAGGGCGACGTACTTCTCGCCGAGGAGGGACACCTGCCGGATGTCGGCGATGACGTTGTCGGGGAGCACCACGTCCTTGCGCAGGATCAGGGTGACCTTGGCGTTCCAGCCGGCCCGCTCGACCTCGGTCACCTCGCCGACGACGACGTCGTCGACCATGACCGGGGACCGCGGGACGACGTTGAGGACGTCCTTGAAGTACGCCGTGATCTCGAAGGCGTCGTCGGCGTCGACCGGGTGCCCGGGCAGGGGCAGGTCATAGGCGCCGTCGAAGTCACATCCGGTGAGCAGCACGGTGCCGGCCAGCAGCGCCGCCGCACCGCGGGCCCACCGGCGCCCGAGTCGGCCATTCACGAAGCGGCTGGTCACGATCCACCTCCGAGCAGGCTCTCGACCGAGGCGTTGTCACCCGTCGAGTAGGAGACCTCGGTGACCTCGGGTCGCCGGATCCCCTGGGGGGTGTCGACCTGCTTGGGCAGGTACGACTTGTACTCGGGCGGCAGCCACGGCAACTGGCTGATGATCGGCTCGAGCAGCTTCTCGATCAGGTCGCAGGTCGTGTCCTTGAGCGCGGCAGGCATGCCCGGCTGCTGCTGGATCACGGCGCAGAGGAAGCCGTCGGCATCCCAGATCTGGCCGCCGATACCGATGCGGGAGTTCTGCGAGTCGGTGACGTGGTCGAAGCCCATGTGCAGGTTGCCCATGGCCACGGGTGCGACCTCCATCGCCTTCTTCAGGTTGTCCTTCTCGGACACGATGGTGCTCAGCACGTCGGTCAGCTTCCGCACGTCGGTGACGAACGCATCCCGGTTGTTCTTCACGAAGGACTCGACGCTGCCGACGGCCTGGGCGACCGCGGTCACCGCCTGCTCCAGCTCGTCGCTCTCCTCGGCGAGCATCGCCGAGACACCAGTGAGGTCCTGCATGAAGGCGCGCACCAGGGTGTCGTTCTCGGCCAGGGTCCTGGTGAACTCGGCCAGGTAGGTCACCGTCTCGAACAACGGGCCGGCGCCGTCGCCGAACGTCTCGGCGGCCTGGGCGAGGTCACGGATCATCTGGTTGCCCTTGGTGCCCTGCCCCGAGAAGGCCTTCTCCCCCGCCGCCAGCAGGTGGTCGAGGGTGCCGTCGGCATTGACCCCGTTGGGGCCGAGCGCCTGGGTCAGCGACTGGAGGCTGGCGTAGATGCGGTCGAGCTCGACCGGAACCCCGGTCTGCGGCAGCGCGATGTCGGCACCGTCCGCCATCACGTCGCCTCCTACGTACACGGGCGTGAGCTGGACGAACCGGTCGGCGACCAGGGTCGGCGTCACGATGACGGCCTGGGCCTCCGCGGGGATCTTGTACGACGCGTCGTACTCCATCTCGACCCGGACCGAGTTGCCGGCCGGGGTCACTGCCGTCACCTTGCCGACGTTGACGCCGAGGATCCGGACGTCGGTGCCCTTGTAGACGCTGACCGCTCGCGGGAAGTGCGCGGTCACCGTCTTCATCCTGGTCGGCGAGTTGAAGACGTTGATCATGACGGCGACGAGCAGGACCACGCCGACGAGGATCAGGACCCGTCGGTCGATGCGCTTGAAGATCGAGGAAACCATCGTCATCACTCCGGGAATCCGGGCAGGAACTCACCGGTGGGCAGGGCGAGCAGGTTCGCCGCGTAGGCGTCAAACCACGGGCCGGTGCCGATGATGTTGGACAGGATGGAGACGTACGGACCGAGGGCCGCCAGCGTCTCCTTGATCTTCTTCTTCTTGCTCGAGAGGAAGCTCACCAGGCCGTCGACCTCCTTGAGGGCGGGGCCGATCTGCTTCTCGTTGTCCTTCACGAGGCCGCGCAGCTCCTGCGCCAGGAGGCGCGCGTTGACCAGCAGGTCGTGGACAGCGGTCTGGCGCTTGGTGAGCTCCTGGAAGACCAGGTCGCTGCTCTTCATCAGCTTCACGATGTCGTCGCTGCGCTCGGAGAGGACCTTGGTGACCTCCTTCGAGCTCTCGAAGAGGGTCTGGATCTCCTCGTCCCGGGAGGCGACGCTGCGCGAGAGGCGCGCGATGCCGTCGAAGGACGCCTGGATCTCGGGGGCGGAGACATCGAGCGTGTCGGCCACCGTGTCCAGCGCTTCCGACAACTGCTGGGTGTCGATGTCCTCGGTCGTGTTCGTGAGGTCACTGAAGACGCCGACGATGTCGTACGCGGACTCGGTGCGCTCGACCGGGATCGTGCCGCCCTCGGCGAGCTGGCCCTTGCCGACCGGCTGCACGTCGAGGTACTTCTCGCCCAGCAGGTTGAGGACCTCGATCGAGGCCGTGCTCTCCTTGCCGAAGTCGACGTCGCCGTCGAGGTCGAACTTCACCACGACCTTGTCCCCGTCGAGGGTGACGTCGCTGACCCGGCCCACCCGGATCCCGCCCACCTGGACGATGTTGCCCTTGTGGATGCCGCTGGCGTCGCTGAACTCGGCGTAGTACGTGGTACCCCGGAAGCCCGGGAACTTGCCGAGGTTGAAGGTCGCCGCCGACACCAGCACCATCACCACGAGGGTGATCACGCCGAGCCGCAGTACGCGTGCTTCGCTTGCCCTGGCCATCAGTCCTGACACCTCGGCGCGCTGGAGTGGAACTCGATGTCCCCGATGTACTTCTGGATCTCCTTGATGATCGGCAGGTTCGCGACCAGCGGCAGCCTGATCTTCGCGGAGAAGCCGCAGACGTAGTACTGGTACCAGGAGCCGTAGGTGCCGGTCCGGGTCTGGTCCTGCATCGTCTCGGGCATCCGGTCCAGGAGCTGCGACAGGTTGGCGCGGTTCTCGGGCTTGTTGAGCAGCCTGGACAGCGCGCGCAGCGCGGCGATGTCCTCCTTGAGCAACGGCCGGCCCCGGCGCAACAGGTCCGCCACGGTCACCGTGAGCTGCGAGATGTTGTCGAGTGAGGAGCCGATCGTGTCGCGATCCTTCGCCAGGTCGGTCATCCAGTCCTTCAGCTCGATCACCAGGGTGCTGAGCTGGTCGTGGCGCTCGTCGACGGTCTTCAACGTCTGGCTCAGGTTGGTCACCACGTCACCGATCAGCGCGTCGCGGTCGGCGAGCGTGCCGGTGAGTGAAGCCGTGTGTGCGAGGAGGCTCTTCACGGTTCCGCCCTCGCCCTGCAGCACCTGCACCAGGTTCATGCTGAGCTCGTTGACCTGCTCGGGGCTCAGCGCTGCGAAGAGCGGCTTGAAGCCGTCGAAGAGCACGGTGAGGTCGAGGGCCGGCTTGGTGTGGTCGACCGGGATGGTCCCGCCGTCCTCGAGCGGTCGCGCGTCCTCGGAGCCGGTGCCTGCCTCAAGCGCCATGTAGCGGTCACCGACGAGGTTGAGGAACCGGATCTCGGCACGCGATGCGGTCGTCATCTTCACGCCCGCGTCGACCTTGAAGGTCACGATCGCCCGGGAACGCTCGTAGTGCTCGACCTTCTTGACCTCGCCGACGTTGACGCCTGCGACGCGTACGTCGTCTCCCTTCGACAGCGACGTCGCGTTGGTGAAGATGGCCCGGTACTCGTTGCGATCGCCGAAGCCGATGTTGCCCATGATCACGGCCAGCAGGCCGGTCACGAAGATGGAGACCATGGTGAAGATGCCGAGCTTGATCGCTGCCGAGTAGGTGGCGTGGTTGCGCTGACGGCGCAGGTTCGCTTCGGTGGGGAGACTCATCCGGCCGCCTTCCCTTCGCGGACCACGGGCCCGTACAACAGGGACCCCAGTGCGCCGTACGCCTCGGGGGAACGGCCGCTGTCACCAGCGAGCATCGCGTTGAGGACCTCCTGCTCGCCGGCGCTGCCGGCGTAGCCACTGTCGATGTCTGCGGCGGGGTTCGGGTTGGGGAGGCCGGGGATCGGGAACGGGAGGTACCCGCCCTTCTCGTCGATGTCGGACCCCTGGTCGAGCTTCACGCCGGGAGCCGGCACGGTGAACTTCGGCAGGCCCAGGCACCAGGGTCCGTGCCCGACCTCGCCGTACTCCGGCAGGTCACGCTCGTCGTACGGACGGTACTGCGGGTTGCCGAACTCCATGTACTGCTTGACGACGTTGCCCTCGAAGGTCTTGGAGAGGATCGGCTCGTAGTTGGCGGCGCCGCGGATCAGGCACGGGAACTCGGGCGAGTACCGCGCCAGCAGGGCGATCACCGGAGCGGTGACCTCACCCATCCGGATGAGGTTCTGCTCGTTGTCGCCGAGGATGCGACGCGCGGTGTTCGCCAGGCCGGTGAGGTCGGAGAAGAAGACGTCGAGGTCGGCCGCCTTCTCCGTCACCGTCTTGCTGCTCACGGTCACGTTGTCGAGCACGTCGAGCAGGTCCGGGGCAGCCAGGTCATACGCGTCAGCGACCTCGGCGAGCGCGATCAGGTCCTTGCGCAGCGTGGGCAGCGACTCGTCGATCGCACCGATGTACTGACCGAGCTGGTCCATCGTCGCGCCGATGTCCTCGCCGCGACCCTCGAGCGCGGTCAGCAGCGCGTTGAGGGTGGCATTGAGGTCCGCGGGACGGACCGCGCGCAGCAGCGGGAAGAGGTCGGCGAGGATCTGGCTGAGCTCGACATTGGTCTCGACCCGGTCCGACGGGATCACGTCACCGTCCTTGAGCGCCGTCGCGGAGGCGGCCTCGGGCCGGATCAGCGCCACGAACTTCTGGCCGAACAGGGTCGTGGGCAGGATCTGCACCTCGACGTTCGCCGGGATCTTCGTGGCCGCCTCGGGCTCGATGGCCAGGGTGATCTCGGCCTCCTCGCCATCCTGGGAGATCTTGTCGACACGGCCGACGAGCGCGCCGTTGAGGCGCACGTCGCCGAACTTCGCCAGCTGCAGGCCGGCGCGGTCCGCCTTCACGGTCACGATGGTGCTGTTGTCGAACGTCTTGTTGTAGATCGCGATCGACAGCCAGAGCAGCAGCGCGATGACGCTGAGGAAGACGACACCCGCGACCAGGAGACGGTTGTGCTCCTTCGCGCTGTCATGGTGGATGTTCACCAGCACGGCAGGACCCCCCTCATCCGGTGATCCTGACGGTCGTGGTCGAGCCCCAGATGGCGAAGCTCAGGAAGAAGTCGGCCACCACGATGGTCACGATGCTCGTGCGGATGGCCGTACCGACAGCACGGCCGACACCGGCGGGTCCGCCGGACGCGGTGTAGCCGTAGTAGCAGTGGATCAGGATCACGGCGACCGCGAGGAACAGCAGCTTGAAGAACGACCAGAGCATGTCGATCGGCGGCAGGAACTGCAGGAAGTAGTGGTCGTAGGTTCCTGCGGACTGTCCGTAGATCAGGGTGACGATCAGTCGCGGCGAGAGGTACGACGCGCACAGGGCGACGATGTACAGCGGGATCACCGCGATGAACGCCGCGATCATCCGGGTGGTGACCAGGAACGGCAGCGAGGGAATGCCCATCACCTCGAGCGCGTCGATCTCCTCCGAGATCCGCATCGCACCGAGCCGGGCGGTGTAGCCGCAGCCAACGGTCGCGGCGAGCGCGATCGAGGACACGAGCGGAGCGACCTCACGGGTGTTGAAATACGCCGAGATGAACGCACTGAACTTCGCGACGCCGATCTGGCTGAGCGAGGCGTACCCCTGGATGCCGACCTCGGTGCCCGCGAAGAAGGCCATGAACGCGATGACGCCGACCGACCCGGCGATCAGGCTCAGTCCCCCGGCGCCGAAGGCGACCTCGGCGAGGGTGTTCGAGATCTCGCGGGGATAGCGCCGGATCGCGCGCGGCGCCCAGGCGAGCGCCTTGACGTAGAAGAGCAGCTGGTCGCCGTACCCCTCGAGGGAGGCACGGCGCGCCCGGACGGCGCCTCCGAAGAACTCACTGGCCGCCGACATCACAGACCCACCGGTGGAGCGACCTGGAAGTAGATGGCGGTGATCACGGCGTTCAGGAAGAACAGCGCCATGAACGCGATGATGACCGCTTCGTTGACGGCGCGACCGACGCCGCTCGGGCCGCCGCCCGCGTTGAGCCCCTTGTAGGCCCCGATGATCGCTGCCAGCCAGCCGAAGATGGCGGCCTTGATCATGGCGATGTAGAGGTCGGGCAGCGACGCGAGCTGCGCGAAGGTCGAGAGGAAGGCTCCGGCCGATCCGCCCTGGACGATGACGGTGAAGAAGTAACCGCCTCCGATCCCGGCGGCGATCACGATGCCGTTGATCATCAGGGCCACGAACACCGTCGCCACCACCCGCGGGGCGACCAGGCGTTCGAGCGGGTCGATGCCCAGCACTTCCATGGCGTCGATCTCTTCGCGGATCTTGCGGGCGCCGAGGTCCGAACAGATGGCGGACCCGGCAGCGCCGGCAATGATCATGGCGGCCGCCATCGGAGCCGCCTCGCGCACCGTGGCGAGCACGGCCGTGGCGCCGGCGAAGGACTGGGCCCCGAGCTGACCGGTCAGGTTGCCGACCTGGAGCGAGATGACCGCGCCGAAGGGGATCGACACCATGATCGTCGGCATCAGCGTGACGGTCGTGACGAACCAGGCCTGCTCGAGGAACTCCCGGACCTGGAACTTGCGCGTGAAGATGATCTTGGTGACCTCGACCACCATGACCGCGATTTCACCGGGGCCACGTACGACCGAAACGGCGTTGAACGCCACGCCCCGTCTCCTCTTCCCGTCATGTCCCTCAGCGGCCCGAGCCGCACTGCCCGGCAATAGTAGAACACGTTCTCGTTGTGACCAACGCTACAACGCCCCTACGCACACTCAACGCCCTCCCCCGTACCCGAGTCACGGCAGGCGCGTGCAGCCGCCTGCACCGCGACGGCCGACCGACTCCCTAGGATCGGGACGTGCCCACAGCAGACAGCCGGATCATGACCGCCGTCCGGGCCGCCGGGGGCCATCCGTCGGCCGTCCTGCTGTTCGCCCAGCTCACCGTGGTCCTGGCCTACCCGAGCCTCGACGACTCGACCGTCGGCCGGGCCGTCCTGGGCGTGGTGCAGATGCTCGTGGTCCTCACCGCCGTCTGGGCCGTACGACGCACGCCCGTGCTGGCCTGGGTGGGCGGCTTCCTCGGCGTGCCGGCGATGGCCCTGACCGTGGCCGAGGCGATCAGCCCCGACACCGAGTGGGTGGTGCTCGCCTCGGCGGCCTTCCACGTGCCGTTCTACTTCTTCGTGTCGTACGCGATGCTCCGCTACCTGTTCCACGACGACGAGGTGACCCGCGACGAGATCTTCGCGACCGGCGCGGCGTTCACCGTCGTCGCCTGGGGGTTCGCCTACCTCTACGCCGCCGCGCAGGTGCTCTGGCCCGGATCCTTCATCGGGTTCAACAGCGCCGACGGCGCCGAGGCGCTCCCCTGGTTCGAGCTGCTCTACCTGTCGTTCACCACGCTGACGAGCGTCGGCCTGTCCGACGTCTACCCCGTGATGGACCAGGCGCGCTCGTTCGTGATGGTCGAGCAGGTGGCCGGGGTGTTCTACATCGCGCTGGTCGTCGCCCGGATGGTCGGACTGGCCGCGCGACGGAAGTGAGCCACCCGGAGCAGGGCTACTTCGTGGCTTCCATCATCTGACGGAGCTCGCGCTTCAGGTCGCTGATCTCGTCGCGCAACCGCGCCGCGAGCTCGAACTGGAGCTCCGCTGCAGCGCCCTTCATCTGGTCGGTGAGGTCCTGGATCAGCTGGGCGAGGTCGGCGCTCGGCAGGCCTGCCAACGCTGCCGCATGGCCGCCGATGTCGGTGCTCCGCAGTTGCGGGGTCGGCGACTTCTTGGGACGCACTCCCCCGGCGCGACCCTTCACCCCCGCGTCGGCCCACGTCTGGAGCAGCTCCTGGGTCGTCTCGTCCTCGCGCGCCAGCATCTCGGTGATGTCGGCGATCTTCTTCCGGAGCGGCTGGGGATCGACGCCGTGCGCCAGGTTGTAGGCCACCTGCTTCTCGCGGCGGCGGTTGGTCTCCTCGATGGCCGACTCCATCGACCGGGTGATCCGGTCGGCGTACATGTGGACCTCGCCCGACACGTTGCGGGCGGCCCGGCCGATGGTCTGGATCAAGGACTTGTCGGAGCGCAGGAAGCCCTCCTTGTCGGCGTCCAGGATCGCGACGAGGGAAACCTCCGGCAGGTCGAGGCCCTCGCGGAGCAGGTTGATGCCGACCAGGACGTCGTACAGGCCGAGACGGAGGTCGCGCAGCAGCTCGATCCGCTTGAGCGTGTCGACCTCGGAGTGCAGGTAGCGGGTGCGGATGCCCGCGTCGAGGAGGTAGTCGGTGAGGTCCTCGGACATCTTCTTGGTCAGGGTGGTGACCAGGATCCGCTCCTCCTTCTCGGTGCGCACCCGGATCTCGTGGATCAGGTCGTCGATCTGGCCCTTGGTCGGCTTCACGACCACCTGGGGGTCGACGAGGCCCGTCGGGCGGATGATCTGCTCGACGACGTCGCCCTGGACCTTGTCGAGCTCGTAGTCCCCCGGGGTCGCCGACAGGTAGATGGTCTGGCCGATCCGCTCGAGGAACTCCTCCCAGCGCAGCGGCCGGTTGTCCATCGCGCTCGGCAGCCGGAAGCCGTGATCGACCAGGTTGCGCTTGCGGGACATGTCGCCCTCGTACATGCCGCCGATCTGCGGGATCGCCACGTGCGACTCGTCGACCACCATCAGGAAGTCCTCGGGGAAGTAGTCGAGGAGCGTGTTGGGCGCCGTTCCCCGCGCGCGGCCGTCCATGTGCATCGAGTAGTTCTCGATGCCGGAGCAGGAACCGACCTGCCGCATCATCTCGACGTCGTACGTCGTGCGCATCCGCAGGCGCTGCGCCTCGAGCATCTTGCCCTGCCGCTCGAAGGTCGCCAGCTGGTCGGCGAGCTCGAGCTCGATGCCGTTGATCGCCTTCTCCATGCGCTCCGGGCCGGCGATGTAGTGGCTGGCCGGGAAGACGTGGAGCTCGGTGTCCTCGGTGAGCACCTCTCCGGTGACCGGGTGCAGCGTCATCAGCCGCTCGATCTCGTCGCCGAAGAACTCGATGCGGACGGCGAGCTCTTCGTAGACGGGGAAGATCTCCAGCGTGTCGCCCCGGACCCGGAAGGTGCCGCGGGTGAAGGCCATGTCGTTGCGGGTGTACTGGATCTCGACGAGACGTCGCAGCACCGAGTCACGGTCGTGTTCCTCCCCCACGCGCAGCCGGAGCATCCGGTCGACGTACTCCTGCGGGGTGCCGAGGCCGTAGATGCACGACACCGTCGACACCACGATCACGTCGCGGCGGGTCAGCAGGCTGTTGGTCGCCGAGTGGCGCAGCCGCTCGACCTCCTCGTTGATCGAGGAGTCCTTCTCGATGTAGGTGTCGGTCTGCGGGACGTACGCCTCGGGTTGGTAGTAGTCGTAGTACGAGACGAAGTACTCGATCGCGTTGTTCGGGAACAGCTGGCGCAGCTCGTTGGCGAACTGGGCGGCCAGGGTCTTGTTGGGCTGCAGCACCAGCAGGGGGCGCTGCACCTGCTCGGCGACCCAGGCCACCGTGGCGGTCTTTCCCGTGCCGGTGGCACCCAGGAGGACGACGTCCTTGGCGCCGGCGTTGAGCCGCTGGGTGATCTCGGCGATGGCGGCCGGCTGGTCACCGGACGGGACGTAGTCCGACTCGACGTGGAAAGGGGCGACTCGACGCTCGAGATCGGTGACCGGACGCATGGATTCAGCGTACGGGCGGCCACCGACAACGGTCAGCGCGGCTTGTCCGGCTGCACCCGCAGGGCGTGCAGGGCCGTCGCCAGCATCGCGTAGTGGCCCGCCAGCATCACGATCTCGATCTTCTCGCGCTCGTCGAACTGCTCGCCGAGCTCCGCCCACAGCGCGTCCGACAGGTCCTGGTCCGCCACCAGCTCGTCCGTGGCCCGCAGCAGCAGCCGCTCGCG
>NZ_JBMCZA010000110.1:12170-12425 GCF_048654705.1 Nocardioides sp. CPCC 206348 | reverse complement strand
GTGAGGGTGTGGATCAGAATGCCTCCCGACAGGGCATCGAGCAGCGTGGTCACCCGGATGCCGTTGCCGACTTCGCCCCGTGCCTCGCCTCGCCTCAGGATCCTGCGGGCAACCCGCATCTGGTCCTGCTGAAACTCCCAGTACTCCTCGAAACCGGGGATGACATCACCCTCGAGGTAGATGCGAAGGAAGGCCCGGCCGTTCTCGCCGCCGTAAACCTCCGCCAACTGCTGGGCAAGGCTGAGAAGATCCGTT
>NZ_JBMCZA010000110.1:9921-12160 GCF_048654705.1 Nocardioides sp. CPCC 206348 | reverse complement strand
TAGATGCGAAGGAAGGCCCGGCCGTTCTCGCCGCCGTAGACCTCCGCCAGCTGCTGGGCAAGGCTGAGGAGATCCGTCCGCAGCTGGCCCGTGTCCGGGTCGTCGACGAAACGCAGGCGCTTCTGCAAAGCCTCGCGCAGCAGCGCCTCAGCCGAGGGCCAACGGAGGTACACCGTGCCCTTGCCGACCTTCGCAATCCGGGCAACCTGCTCGATGCTGAATCCGGCCCACCCTCGCGAACCGAACAGCGAGATGGCGGCACCCAGCAACCGGGACTCCATGTTGGCGTCGCGGGGGCGACCGCGTTTGCGCTTGGGACTGTCAAGGACCTCGGTCGCGTCGTCGCTCATGTCAACCTTCGTACCGTCTCAGGCGGCCCTACGTTGTCGTCAACGCGGCCGGGATTGCGCGCACCAATCTAGCTCACCAGTCGTCAGTTAATGGACACCGCACCGTTGCGATCAGCCAATGACCGCGCGTCCGTGGCACCGTCGTGGTCCGACGGATCCTTTGATCATTCGATGGTTCCGTTGAGCCGATCGATGGCCTCCAGGTAGTCCTCGATCATGTCGCCGACGACCTGCTGGACGGACTTGGCATTGTTCATCAGGCCGACCCCCTGCCCCACCCAATAGGTGCTGAGCCGCTTGGCACCCTCGTGACCCGAGGCCGCAAGGACATCGGCCCGCTTGAGCGGCGGCTCGCTGACGTACCCCATCAAGGGCATGGGGAGGGCGGCAGGACTGCCCTCCGCCTCCCACTCGGCGTGCCATTCAGAGCGAAGCTGTCGCGACGGCTTGCCCGTCCTGAAACGGGAACGGACGGTGTCGGCTGACGACGCCTCGAGCATTCGCTGCTTGGTGTACGGGGCGGTCTCTGCCTCGTGCGTAGTCAGCCAGACGGACCCAGTCCACGCTCCGGCCGCACCCATGGCGATCGAGGCGGCGATCTGGGCACCGGTGACGATGCCCCCCGCCGCAAGCACGGGGACGTTGCTGCCCAGTTGCTTGAGATGCGAGACGACTTCAGGAACCAGCACCATGGTGGATACCTGCCCGGTGTGTCCGCCCGCTTCTGAACCCTGAGCCACGATGAAGTCGACGCCGGCGGCGACCTGAGCCGCCGCGTGCTTCTTTGTCCCGACGAGAGCACCGACAGGGACATTCGCCTCCCGCGCCATTTCGAGCATGATCGGAGGCGGTGTCCCAAGAGCATTCGCGATGAGCGCGAGAGGATGCTTGAGGGCGATCTGCAGCATTTCCCCCGCGTAGGCCTCGGACAGAGACTCCTCGGACGCCATCGGGGTTGTGGGGATCTGATCCGGATCCATGTCATGACGGCGCAGGATGCCGGCGACGAAGTCTCGGATGTGCGCCGGGACATCGGCCTCGGTCGAGGTTGTCCCCTTCCCGGCAAAGGCGTTCGGCACGATCAGGTCCAGTCCGTAGGGACGCCCACCTACCTGCTCGTCGAGCCAGGTCATCTCGACCTCGAGCTCCTCGGGTGACATCAGTGCCGCCCCCAGGACGCCGCACCCTCCAGCCTTGGTGACCTCAGCCACGACGTCCCGGCAGTGCGAGAAGGCGACGATCGGGAGATCGATTCCGAGCAAGTCGCAGATCGAGGTCTTCATGGATTCGTCCGTCCGTCGAGGTGGGCCGCAACAAGTTCGGCCATATTAACTGACTAATAGCGTACCCTAAATATCAAGTCGCGGCATCCCCTTCACGCTCCAGTTCCGCGATCCAGGAGGTATGTACGACCTCCAGCCCGCTTGGGACGCTAGGACGGCTCCAGCGGCGCGGATCGCCAATGAAGGTCCGCCACCTTGACGATGCGCTGCTGAAAGCGCCAACCACGGCGCGTGCGCACGATGACGTCGTGATAGGTGCCGATCGCAGAGGTCCCGTTGGCTCGCGGCGCGAACAGCTTGACCCGCGCCGTCGCCACGTCGGCTCCCTCATCAAGGTCCACCATGACGTTGGTGCTGAAGTGTGCAAGCGGATGGGTGATGCTGCGCATGAACTCGTCGATCCGGTCGAGCCCGGAGACCGCGATGTCCGTGCCCTCGATCTGGAAGGACCCATCCGGTGCGAAGATCTCGTTCAATCGATCCCATTCCGCGTCGTCGATGACGTGTCCGTAGAGAACGATCAGGTGCTGGATGGCCTCGAGATCGGACCTGTGGCGGCCCAGAATCACCGTGGCCCCGCTCACGACTTGGAACGCGCGCCCTGAA
>NZ_JBMCZA010000110.1:8842-9911 GCF_048654705.1 Nocardioides sp. CPCC 206348 | reverse complement strand
TCAGGTGCTGGATGGCCTCGAGATCGGACCTGTGGCGGTCCAGAGTCACCGTGGCCCCGCTCACGACTTGGAACGCGAGCCCTGAGCTGGGCGACGGGTGGCGCGCCGGTCCTGGAGACGCCGCACGAAGAGCACGGCACCGACCGCGACGATGAGAGCGACACCGTTGAAGAGCGCGGTGACCCAGACCTCACCGCCGACGAGCTGGAGTCCCTGGACGCCGGTGCCGAGCAGGAAGATCGCGAGCATCGTACCGCCGACATTGAAGCGCCCCGGCTTCAGCTGGGTCGTTCCGAGGAATGCACCCGCGAAGGCCGGGAGCAGGTACTCGGGGCCGAGCGACGAACTGACCGAACCGAGTGTCGAGGCCAGTAGCACTCCCGCCACCGCCGCGGCGAAGCCGGAGATGACCAGCGATCCGAACACCATCCTCGTGGTGTTCACTCCCGTGAGACGAGCGGCGTCTGCGTTGGCGCCGGCGGCGTAGATCCGTCGTCCAAGCGGCGTGTGCTCGAGGACGAACCATGCGATCACTGCAAAGACGAACAGATAGATCACGATGACGGGCAGCGTGAAGATTGCCCCCGAAGTGAGGTCTTGGAAGCTATCGGGAAACGGCCCCAGATAGGTGCCGTCGGTGAGAACCTGGGAGCCTGCCGTCAGCAAGGACGTTGTACCCAGCGTTGCGATGAAGCTGTTGATGCCGATGACCGCGACGAGGAAGCCGTTGAACATTCCGACAACGATGCCGGCGCCCAGTGCGATGGCGATGGCGACGGGCACGGGCAGCTCGTTCTTGGTCAGCAGCGCTCCGCAGAGAACCGCACAGAAACCGAGGTTCTGCGCAGCCGAGAGATCGAAGGCGCCGGCCGCCAGCGGGAACAGGAGGCCCAGCGCGAGGATCGCGATGATCGCTTGGCTGGCCAGGATCGAGCGGAAGTTCGTCGCGGTCAGGAAGGTGTCGGGCGTCCAGATGCCGAAGACCAGGACGATCAGGGCGAAGATCAGGACACCGCTGTACTTCCCGATGCTGAACTTGTTGATAGCTGGGCTCCGGCGTCGATCGGCG
>NZ_JBMCZA010000110.1:7696-8832 GCF_048654705.1 Nocardioides sp. CPCC 206348 | reverse complement strand
GCCCAGCGCGAGGATCGCGATGATCGCTTGGCTGGCCAAGATCGAGCGGAAGTTCGTCGCGGTCAAGAAGGTGTCGGGCGTCCAGATGCCGAAGACCAGGATGATCAGGGCGAAGATCAAGACACCGCTGTACTTGCCGATGCTGAACTTCCTGATAGCCGGGCTCCGGCGTCGATCGGCCGTGACGCTGGCCTCTTCGAGCTCCATTGAGTCTTCTTGCTGACGCGACGCCTCTGGGGCAACCGTCGACGAACGACCATCAGACATGAGCGTGCCCTTCTTGGTTGGTGGTGATTGAGGTCGTGGTACGGATCGCCTCGCCGAGGATGCGATCGACGGAGGCCTCCTCGCGCGACAATGTGGAGCCGACTGCTCCGTTGCGCATGACGATCACGCGGTCGCACATCGCGGCCGCTTCCTCGAAGTCCGACGTCACGAGCAGGACAGCTGAGCCATCAGCGGCCGCCCGGTTGATGACGTCGTAGATGCCGCGCTTGGCGCCAACATCGACGCCTGCGGTGGGTTCCTCAAGCAAGAAGATGCGTGCCCCGCAACGCATCCAGCGCGCGATGACCACCTTCTGTTGATTGCCACCAGAGAGCGCACCAAAGGTCGACTCGGTGGACGCTGGACGGACGTCGTACTCCTCGATCAGCGGCGCGGTGTCACGGATCTCGTATCGCTTTGACAGCCACTTGAGCGGACCCCGACCCTCGATCCGCGGCAACGTGAGGTTCTCGCGCACATTCCACTCACTCATGGCGCTCAGCCGCTTGCGTTCGCCCGGAGCGAAGGCGATGCCGTGCTTGATGGCCGTGGACGGCGAGTCGATCCGCACCACGCTGCCGTCGATGCGGATCACACCCGCGTCCAGCGGCTTGGATCCGAAGAGCAGATGGGGAACATCCTCTGCTCCACTACCGGACAGACCGACGATCCCGACGATCTCACCTGCTCTGACTGAGCAGGTGAGATTGCGAAGACGGCCTCCGGCGAGGTGCTCGACGGCCAGGACTCCAGCGCCTGCGGCTTGGTCGTGGTCGGGATAGACCGCCTCCAATGGACGCCCAAGAATGAGCTCGATCAAAGAGTCGTGATCCAGTTCTGACACCGCGCGCGTGGCGACGAGCCGCCCT
>NZ_JBMCZA010000110.1:6953-7686 GCF_048654705.1 Nocardioides sp. CPCC 206348 | reverse complement strand
CCCGACGATCTCACCTGCTCTGACTGAGCAGGTGAGATCGCGAAGACGGCCTCCGGCGAGATGCTCGACGGCCAGGACTCCGGCGCCGGCGGCTTGGTCGTGGTCGGGATAGACCGCCTCCAAGGGACGCCCAAGAATGAGCTCGATCAGAGAGTCGTGATCCAGTTCTGACACCGCGCGTGTGGCGACGAGCCGTCCCTCTCGCAGGACCGTGACGCGGTCAGCCAGGTCGAACACCTCAGGAAGCCGGTGCGTGACATAGAGGATCGTGCAACCCCGGTCTCGAACTGCTCGAATCAGGCGGAACAGCAGTTCCTTGTCGGCAGCCGTCAGAGCGGCAGTCGGCTCGTCGAGGACCAGGATGCCCTCCCTCTCGGGGCCGTGGTGGAGCGCGCGGGCGATCGCGACCATCGTCCGCTGCGCCATTCCCAGCGAGGCGACCGGCGCCGCCGCATCGATGTCCAGCTCGTAGGAATCCAAGATCGCCTGGGCACTTCGCACTTCACGGCGCTCGGACAGCCAGAGCCTGGACGCGTAGCGCTCGCCCAGTCGCAGGTTCTCGGCGACCGTCAGGGTGTCGATCAGGCCGAGGTCCTGGTGGATGAAACGGATTCCCAAGTCGTGCCCCGACGGCGGCGACCCGAAGTGAAGATTTCGTCCGAACACCGTCGCCGACGCTCCGGCCTGAGGCGTGTGGTATCCGGCCAGAATCTTGATGAGGGTCGACTTGCCG
>NZ_JBMCZA010000110.1:1398-6943 GCF_048654705.1 Nocardioides sp. CPCC 206348 | reverse complement strand
AGTCGCAGGTTCTCGGCGACCGTCAGGGTGTCGATCAGCCCGAGGTCCTGGTGGATGAAACGGATTCCCAGGTCGTGCCCCGACGGCGGCGACCCAAAGTGAAGGTCTCGCCCGAACACCCTCGCCGACGCTCCGGCCTGAGGCGTGTGGTACCCGGCCAGAATCTTGATGAGGGTCGACTTGCCAGACCCGTTCTGCCCCAGGAGGCAATGGATCTCACCGGCCTCGACCTCGACGCTCACGTCCCGCAACGCGTACTGACCGCTGAAGGCCTTGGACAGACCCTTGAGGACCAGCGCCGACGCCTCGAGAGAGTTGTCGGACATCGGTCAGACGCCCCAAGCTGCCTTGAACGACTCTGCCCAGTTCGGCGGGTCCAGGCTCTCGAGCGACGCGGCGTCCGGCGTAATGATGCGGAAGGAGCTGGTCGGCTTCTGCTCGGTGATCTTCTCACCTACCGAGAGCCGCGCCATGACGTCCACCGAGCGCCACTGGTGCGTGGCCTCACCGGCGACAGTGGCGATGAACTCACCGTTCTTGACGGCCTGGATGTCGCTTTCGAAGGGGAAGGCGAGGATCAGCTTCACCTTGTCAGCCAGGCCGGCGGCCTCGAGTCCCTGCTGAAGTCCGGCGTACAGCGACGATCCGCCGAAGAGGATGTACTTCGTGTCCGGGCTGCGCTTCAGGTAGTTCACGATGCCGGTGACATTGGTGGCTGCGGGCTGGGCCAGGCTCAGCTCGAGGATCTCCGCCTTTGAGGCGGGACTGTGCTCCTTGAGTTCGGCCTGAGCTCCCTCGGCGATGGTGGTGTGCAGGGGGATGGAGGGGTCGACCGGGATGACCGCGTCGATGGTGCCCTCAGCGTCAGCTAGCGCGATGTCGGCAGTGATGGCACCAGCCTCGAGGAAGGGGACCTCGCTCTGGATGACGGCGACCGGCCGCTCCTCGTTCACGCCGCCAGCGCCGATCACAGGAATGCCCTCGGCCTCCGCGCGGTCGAGCTGGTCCTTCACGATGTCCTCCGGGAAGACCATGGTGATGCTGAGATAGTCCGGCTTGGAGTCCAACGCCTGGTCAAAGGCGCGTACGTAATCCTGGGGCCCCTTGGTGAGGTCGTACTCGAAGACCTCCAGCTCCCAGCCGAGAGCTTCTACCGGCGCTTCCATCTCCCCGACCGAGCATGTCGGCAGGGTGCAGTTGACCTGGGCGACCGTCTTCCCTTTCGGCGGGGCTGACGCGAGAGCCGGAATCTTGACCTCGGCGGATGCCGAGTACCTCTCGACTTCCGACTTGGCGTGCACGATGGCCGCGTCGCTGGTACTCCCCTTGCCGGATCCGGAGTCGGAATCCGACCCGCAGGCAGCAAGGGCCATCGAAATCCCGATCATTGCGATCGTGGTGGGCGCGAGGGCGCGGTGTAGGGAAGGCATGACTCTCCTGTTGCTTCGGGCGTCACACCGTGAGGTGCACGCGACCTGTGATGCGGAGCACACTACCCCGAATACGTAGTCGCTGACCGTTCAGTAATAAAATTTCTGTCGGATTGCGTCAGAAATTTACTTTGCGCCTTCGATCCGCGCTCTCAGACGGCCGGCACGTAGGCGCGCGGCCGTTCACCATCGCCCGCTTAGTCCACCACGCGGTCGTCCGACTCATTGACGCTCACGATCGCGAGTCCGTGGCATGAGTACTTGCTAGGTCAATCCCGCCGAACACCACCTCATCGATCATCTCTCCAACGATGGTCAGCTGTTTGCCACCGCGTATTGCGAGCGCCGGTCTTCGAGGCTCTCGTTGAACCCGTTCCACGGTGCACCAATGGTCAGGGGACGCTCTCGGCGTGGCGCATGAGTTTCGATGACCTCGGCGTCGAATTGGCGGGCGCGTTCAATGTGGGCCAACCCTCCGTCAGCGCTCGCGCTCTCCACACAAAGCCGCCGGCCCTATCGCTCGGCAGCGCGCCCGCTGTCGTCCCGGCTCCGGCGGCACGAAACATCTCCGCCGAAATCTCACCGTCGTCATCGGCGGCAAGCCCGAAATGACGATCGTTGATGGACTCCGACGGGTCCAAGGACCAGCTCTGCCACGGGAGATTGAGAGGCTCGGAACCGAGCGGAACCGAGCGGCACGCATGCAATGACGGGCGTAGATACGCGCCGCCCGCAACGGGCGCCCTCCCTCCCAGCGCCTTCGTTCGCGAGTCATAAAGGCGCGGCCAGGCGAATCGCCGACCGGCTGATCCAGAAGCGGGCCCCAGGTTCCACCCCAGCCAGCACGCACATGGGAACTGCCAGCACCCCGTTCGCATTCAGCCAGCCACTGATTCCAAGCCGTCAGACGCTCTGACCACGCGCCTTGCCGCTTTCACCGACGCCTAGCGTCCCCCCGAATTTCCGCAACGAACGAAGTGCTACACACCTCTTGCATTGCCGGCACGTCCGATGTTTCGATTGTGCGAAACACTGGCATGACCGCGCATGCCTCCCGACCTGAGGCAACGTCGTGACCGGCCCCAAGCAATCTGACGAAGACGCCACCACCTGCCCGAGCTGCGGCGCAGCGGTCATCTACGGCGGCGTCGGCCGCCGGCCGGTCTGGTGCTCGACCCGCTGCCGAAACGACGCCGCGCTGAGACGGCTCGGCGCGCGCAGAGGTGCCATCGAGGTGCGCGTGGTCGAGGTACCGCGCCCTCCTACCGCAGGCGCTCAGCGTGGGTTGTCGGGCGGCGTGGCGGCATCCAGTCCGGCACCGGAGGCCGTGACCGAAGGCGGCGATCGGCGATCAGCGACGCCGTCACCCGACCAAGCGCTGCGAGTCATTCGCAACGACCCGGAAGCCGTCGGCAAGCTTCTGGTGCATCTCGAGCGGAGGCGACTCGACGGGACGTTGTCGGCCCCCGAGTGGCTGCCCGTGCGCAACGGGATCCGCCTGATCGCGGGCGAACTTTCGCCAGACCTCGAACGGCCCAGCCCGCCTCGTTGACTACGGACGGAAGTGCTGGACGATCCTGCGCGTGGCCTGCCCAAGGTGCCGGAGCTCGGCGTTGACATCGTCGTCGTGGCGGATGCCGAGCGCCATCGCGAGGATGTCCTCATCACCATAGGCGTCACGCAGCAGTTGCTCGAAGGCGGCTCCGTCAGCCTCTGCCAGTCCGAGCGACCGCGCCAACTCGGCGATGTCCGGGTAATCGCGCTCCCTCATCGCGACCATCTTCATCGCCATGATGTGCTCGAGCGGCGCGTACTCCACGTGGAGTCCCGGTGTAACTGGCAGCGGCTTGGACGGGCGCGGTGGGATCCAGGGCGCGGCGCTCGGATTGAGCCACGTCGGCGGTAGCCCGTGTTGCCGGGCGATCACCGCCGCCTCGTCGTACACAGCCTGGTCGGTGGCCAGCGCGTCCACGTCGAGGGTGAGCCGGCGTTCGCTGATGGTGAGGGCGATCGCGGCACCTCCCACGACGTACAGGCCGGCCGAGATTCCGCTGCGCCAACCGGTTGTCGAGTTCGGCAAGCAGTGCACGCAGGCGGTCGCCGTCGAGCTCGGTCGGGGCGCTCAGGCGGTGATCAGGTCGCGTTGGGCGATGTAGATGCCGCGTTCAGCCAGCCAGGCGGGTGTCGCCTCGCGGATATCGGTCTCCTCGAGCAACAGGTTCGGAATGACCCACTCCTGCGCCGCACGGAACTCAGTCCATGCCGGCGGCGTCCGACCGGACGTCGCGAACTCGTGCGCAATGAGGGCTGCGAGCAGCCCGTCCCACTTCTCCTCACTCGTGCTCGACGGTCGGGTCTCCCACGCAGCGCCAGGCTCACCCGGACTGGCGAGCATTGCGCGAACCTGGTCACGAGCCTGGGTGATGACCTTGAAGGCCCATCGATCATCGCCCTGCGCGATCGCGTCCTTCAGTGCCTGCCGGGTGCTTTGCGGTGTCATCCATCCGCGCTCGTTTGCTTCGCCCAACGCAGCACCTTGGCGCAGTGCTCTCAGGAAGAACGCGGCAGATGGACTGGCCGTGCCATTCAGGTACGACGACAGGCGTGAGTGAGACGTCCCCAGGGCTGCGGCGAAGCCGCGCAGACTGAGCCCGCTGCGGCGCAGGGCTGCGCGCAGTTGCCTCGCGACGTCCTGCGCGTCCGTGTCCATGCGCCTCCCTTCCAGCGTCATGGTACCCGATCAGGAACCACCGCCATGGGCTCGCGATCGACCCGCCGCCACGGGCTCAGCCCGTTCAGCCGCCGCTTGATGCGCAGGGCACAGCACCTCGGCCAGCCCGTGGATTGTTCGGAGCTCGCCGATGGGCTACAGCAGATGGCGGACACACCCGCGTCCGAGTAGCGCCCAGGATTCGGACCGCCCCTACCTCACCTGCGGGGTTCCAGCGGCTCCGCACACAACGCCCTTGAGCGGGGTTCGCTGCTTTCACACGAACTCCGCAGCGCCTTGGCAGACCGTGCCGAGGATGGTGAACTGCAGGCCCCATGTCTCGTAATTGATCGCGCGCATCGACTTTCGACGCCTCAGTCTCTGTCGCCTCCATTCGCGCACTGAGTGATCACACGCCGCTGTCCATGTCGGCCCGCAGACTGTCGATGCGACCACCAAGATCGTGAGACTGCGAACTGAGAGCCTCGCGGACCTGTTCCAGGTCGCGTTCAAGCACCTCGACGCGCTCGTCGGTTGTCGGCTCACGGCCGGAGGTCACAGCACCTGTAGCCGTGAGAGTGATGTTCCCGACGAGGGAGCCGCCTGCTATCGAGGTCGGCTGGATAGTTTGAGTCGAGGGTTTGCCCAACACCTTGTGCTTCACGTTACGGATTGCCGTGCGCGCACGGGCGGAGCCCCGTGACTACTGGGTGTCGAGCTTCTTTCCGACGTGGACGATCCGCAGGCTTGTGACGGTGCACCACAGACCGGCCGCGAGCAACACAAACCCGGCGACCTTCACCCACACCTCAGTCTCCACCGATGTCATCCTGCCTTGATGCCAGGACTTGCGGGGGCAGCGGGCGCAATGCCCTACCTCCGTATGCGATCCGTGGCTCACCCTTCCGCCTGTCCCTCCCAGAGCAGCGTCCCCATCTGACGCGCTGCGCGACGTCGAAGTTCATCAACGGCGTGGGTGTAGCGCTGGGCGGTGGCCATCTCGGTCCAGCCCATGATGGACATGACGGTGCGGATGTCGACGTTCTGCAGGAGCAGCAGGGTGGCTGCGGTGTGGCGGGCGTCGTGGAGGCGGACCTCCCTGACGCCGGCTCCTTGCAGGAGCGTCTTCCACTCGGTGTGGTCACGTGCGGGATCGATGAGGCCGCCGCTGGCGGCGGGGAACACCAGGTCGTGGGTGGTGTCCCAGTCGGATCCGGCTGCGAGGCGTCGGCGGTTCACCACTGCGCGGTGGGCACGGAGCTCATCGACGAGCGGCTGAGGCAACACGATGGTTCGCTTCGAGGCCTTTGTCTTGGGCTCGACCAGCTGCAGGCCGCCGCCCGTTCGGCGTTCGCACTCAGCGCCGCGCTTCCGGCCACACGAGGGCAAACCGTCCACCGACGGA
>NZ_JBMCZA010000110.1:0-1388 GCF_048654705.1 Nocardioides sp. CPCC 206348 | reverse complement strand
ATGACGGTGCGGATGTCGACGTTCTGCAGGAGCAGCAGAGTTGCTGCGGTGTGGCGGGCGTCGTGGAGGCGGACTTCTCTGACGCCGGCTTGTTGCAGGAGCGCCTTCCATGCGGTCTGATCGCCTGCGGGATCGATCAGACCACCGCTGGCGGCGGGGAACACCAGGTCGTGGGTGTCGTCCCAGTCGGATCCGGCTGCGAGACGTCGACGGTTGACCACGGCCCGATGGGCACGCAGTTCGTCTACGAGCGGTTGAGGCAACACGATGGTCCGCTTCGACGCCTTCGTCTTCGGTTCGACCAGCTGTAGGCCGCCACCGCTCCGATGCTCGCACTCCGCGCCGCGCTTCCGTCCGCACGAGGGCACGCCGTCGATGACCGTGCAGCCGTGCTCCCAGGTGTGGCGTTGCACGGCTCGGCGGATCCGGACGACGCCGTCGTCGAGGTCGACGTCGGGCCACAGGAGGCCGAGCGTCTCGCCCTGGCGGAGTCCGAGCGAGATGGCGATCGACCACCGGGCTGGGTGCAACGTGGATTGCGCGGCGGCGAGGACACTACGGCTCTCCTCGACCGAGAGCGGTTCGACCTCGACGTCCTCGGCGCGTGGCGGGCGCGAGACGAGGGCCGGATTGGTGGCGAGCCGTCGGCGACGTACGGCCTCGTTGAGTGCGGACCGCAGGACGCGGTGGACGCCGCGGATGACGTGGGTGGAGTGGCCGTCGGTCTGCATCCGTCGGTAGTGCTCTTCGAGGTGCTCGGGGCGGAGCTCGCTGAGTCGCCATTGCCCGAGGGCTGGCATGACGTGGACGCGCATCTGGCTGCGGTACGTCGACAGGGTCTTCCAGCGTGCGGTCATCGGGAGCACGGACTCGAGCCAGTGCTCGAGCCACTGGGCCAGGGTGATGTCGTCGCGGGTCCAGACGAAGGTGCCGTTGTCGCGGCGGCGTTCGAGGTCGCGGACGGCGTCGCGCAGTTCCGCCTTCGTCTGCCGCTGGACGTGCTTGCGGGCAGTGCTGCCGTCGGGACGGCGGCCCATGGTGACGCGGGCGTGCCAGTTGCCGTCGGCGCCCTGGTAGAGCGTGGAGGTGGTCTGCTCGACAGGCTTGCGGGGCCTACTCATCGCGGACCTCCGCGTACGAGTCCCGCATATGGGCGATGAACCGCTCAAGTTCGCGGCGCTCGATGCGCACAGAGCGGCCGAGGTGGACGACGTGAAGGCGGTGGCTGGCGACGTGGCGCTCGACGCTGCGGCGCGCGCAGCGCAGTTGCCGGGCGGCCTCGTCGAGGGTGAGCAGCAGGGTGTCGGCTGCGGTCGTGGTCAGGGGGCTGGGGTGCGTGGTGGTCTCCATGTGGCACCAAGGTGCGGAGACTCGTCCGGAGCGATCAC
>NZ_JBMCZA010000109.1:8046-9589 GCF_048654705.1 Nocardioides sp. CPCC 206348 | reverse complement strand
CCTGGGAAGCGGAGATCGAGGCGCGGAGCGCGTGCCCGGTGCACCGTCGCGTCATCGCGGAGGACAGCGGGTTCGCCCGCGGTGCCCTCAACCGCCCGCTGCCGTGGTCCTCGATCGAGCTGACAGCGCCCCGCAAGCCGGTGCTCGTGCTGCACGGGTCGTCCGATCCGGTCACCTCGTCCGACGAGGCCCTTTCGCTGTACGACGGTGTCCCGGAGGTGCGGGCACGACTGGTCAACGGGGGTCGGCACGACATCCTCAATGACGCATCGCACCGCTCGGTGGCCGCGACGATCGTGCTCTTCCTGGAGTCGCTCAAGCTGGGTCCCGAGCTGCCCGACATCGTCAGCGCGCCGGTCGCGAGTGGCGTCCGATGAGCACGCTTGCCACGAATCCGAAGCTGACGACCAACCAGGACCTCGACCCGGACCGGCTCCGCGAGGCCTTCGGATTCTTCCCGAGCGGCGTGGTGGCGGTGGCGGCCGAGATCGACGGGCGCCCGGTCGGGCTCGCCGCCAGCTCCTTCACGTCGGTGAGCCTGGACCCGCCCCTCGTCTCGGTGAACCTCGCCGTCGCGTCGAAGACCTGGCCCGCCCTGCGCACGGCCCCGCGTCTTGGCGTCACCGTCCTGGCCGACCACCACGCGGCCGTGTGCCGCCAGCTCGCCGGGCCCGTCGATGCCCGGTTCGCCGGAGTCGCCTACACGGTGGCGGCCGGGGGCGGCATCACCATCGACGACGGCCTCGCCCGGTTCGACTGCACCGTCCATCGCGAGGTGGATGCAGGTGACCACGTGTTGATCCTGCTCGAGCTGCAGGCCGTCGACCACGTCGACCGGTCGAGCGGGCAAGGCCCGTTGGTCTTCCACCACAGTGGGTTCGAGCGACTCGAGCCCACCGTCCGCACCTGAGGACAACGCGCCCGCGACCGGTGTCCCCGCCCCGTCAGGACCCTTCGTGATCCGGGTGCGGCTCCAGAGGAGTGGTCGCCGGACCCTGGAGGACGTCACCGTCCACCGAGAACCGGGAGCCGTGGCACGGGCACTCCCACGTCGTCTCCTCCTTGTTGAACGTCACCCGGCAGCCCTGGTGCGTGCAGTTGGCGGACACGACGTGTGCGTCGCCGACCTCGTCGCAGTACGCCGCCCAGATCCCTGCATCCCGCAGGTAGGCCGCCTCACCCGCCTCGAGCTCCGACGTCGTGGCGATGCTCGTCACGTGGGAGCGCACCCGGTCACCCAGCATGCCGTGGGCGAGGCGCGGGGAACCGCTGATCAGCGAGCGCGCCACGACCAGCGGCGCGAGACGTCGGGTGTGGAACAGCGAGGCGTGAGGAGACTCCCGGCCTTCGATGAGATCGCGGATCAGGATGCCCGCCAGCGCGCCGTTGCTCAGGCCCCAGCCGCCGAAGCCGGTGGCCGCCCACATGTTCTTCCCGAACCGGTGCAGGGGACCGATGAACGGCAACCCGTCGGGGGTGTCGTAGTCCTGGGCGGCCCACGACGCTGTCCAGCGCGGGTTGTGGAAGCGCTCGTCTGCCCACC
>NZ_JBMCZA010000109.1:4982-8036 GCF_048654705.1 Nocardioides sp. CPCC 206348 | reverse complement strand
CCGTCCGGGGTGTCGTAGTCCTGGGCGGCCCACGACGCCGTCCAGCGCGGGTTCTGGAAGCGCTCGTCGGCCCACTGCTGGAGGTCTGCCAGCCGTCCGGGGGCGGCATCACCGCCGGGGGAGAAGGGTGCCCCGGTCACGATCAGCTGATCCGGGCTGCCGGGCCCGGAGATCCGCACCGAGCGCACGTCCTTGCCCACGCTGTTGTACATCGCGGGCACGGACCCCGGCGGTGCATCGGCCACCAGGACGAACTCGCGGCGCGGACGCAGGTGCGGGAACAGGAGCGCGCGATCGAAGATCGGGAACTGGGTGGTGACCACGACATGTCCGGCGCTGACCACCGGCCCGCCTTCGGTGCGGATGCGGTGCGGCGTGCCCTCGTCCAGGCCCGTCACGGTCGTGTCCTCGTAGATCCGGCCCCCGTTCTGGACCAGGTCGGCAGCGAGGGCGGCGACATAGCGTTGCGGGTCGAGGGCGATCTGCCCGGCAACGACCGCTGCGCCCGTGGTCGGGAAGGGCAGGCCGGTCTTGAGCGTGAGGCGCATGTCGATGCCGGCAGCCCGTGCTGCCTCCACCTCGGCCGTCAGCGCCGGCAGCGCGGCCTCGTCCTCCGCGAACAGGTAGGCGGGCTGGCGGGTGAGGGCACCGTCGATCTTGAGGCGATGCACGATCGCGGCGAGGTGCTGCAGTGCGAGCAGCTGGCTCTCGGCATACCTTGCGGACGCTCGCGCGCCGAGCCTGCGTTCGAGGGCTGAGTACCTGACGCCCTGTACGGCAGTGACCTTGCCGGTGGAGTGTCCGGTGACGCCGCAGCCGACCTGGGAGCTGTCGAGAAGCGCCACCTGGTGACCGGCACGGCTGAGCTCCCAGGCCACGCTCACCCCGGCGATGCCTGCGCCCACGACGACGACATCGACGACGAGGTCCTCGTCCAGTCTCGGATGGACCGGCCTGACAACGGGCATCCAGATGCTGGAAGCGATGTCGCTCGACATGGGTTCTCCTCCGGTGGGCGGCGCACCTCAGGTACCCCCTTCCGTGGGGGTCATCCGCCCTTGCTGCGGGGTACGACGCCTCGACACGCCAGCGCCGCACGACCGGGTGGTCGTGCGGCGCTGTCAGACGAGGTCAGGCGAGGTCAGATCTTGTCGACCTTCTCGCCGATCTTGTCCTTGAGGCTCTCGACCTTGTCCTTGAGTCCGGACTTGGCCTGGTCGTGCTCGCCTTCCGCCTTCAGCTCGTCATCACCGGTGACGGCGCCGGTGGCTTCCTTGGCCCGCCCCTTGAGGTCTTCGGCCTTGTTGCTGATCTTGTCGTCAAGTCCCACGATTCCTCCTTGTTGATGGGGTGTTTCTCTGTCCGTACCCGAATGCCCGCGGGGCATCCGGTCCGTTCGCGACCGCTCACGGTCGGGCGTCGGCCGGCAGGCTCTTGTGGGTGCCGTCGCACCAGGGCTGGATGGAGGACTTGCCGCACCGGCAGATGGCGCTGACGGGCCGGCGCGTCTCGTGCACGCCGCCGTCCGCAGCCTCCACGACGTGGGCGCCCCGCAGGAGCAGGGGGCCTCCGGGGCACAGGACCACGTCGGGCGCGGAGGACTCGGCGCTCATGCCGTTGCCTCCCAACGGTCCAGGAAGTGCTGGGCTGTACGGGCCTCGAGGTCGAGGCAGGTGAAGGCCCCGAAGAAGACGTCCTGGGTGGCGTGGGGCTCATCGTCGATGAATGCCCGGCACACCGATCGCACGGCCAGTTGTTCGTGTACGGCGTCCGCCTCGACATGCTCGTCGTAGTACTTCGCCATCTCGTCGGGCAGCTCGAGGCGGCGCAGGCCCGCCGCCATCTGCTGCGACGGCAGCGAGCTCGAGGCCTCGAACCCGGCCAGGTGGCCCAGCGCTGCGCCGGCCAGCCGCCGCTGCATGCCGAAGAGCGACATCGCCGTGTTCTGCTCGAGCACCTCGGCGGGGACGTCGTTGATGTAGTGACCGGGTTCGGCGTTCAGCCCGCTGGCCTCCATGCCTGCCGCAAACACTTGGGAGTGCATCGCGTCGGGGTCGCCCGCCCCGTACTCGTCGTACTGCAGCTCGACCAGGGCGGCCTTGGCCCGCCCGGCCAGGTGGGGAATCACCCACGTCGTGGGGTCGGCTTCCTTGAGCTGATAGATCGAGCGGGCCTGCATGAGCTCCAGCGCCTGTTCCCTGTCGGCCTTGCGAAGGATGAAGCCGGCCAGCGAGGGCCCGTCATGAGCGGCCACGAAGTCGAAGAACTGTTCGGCGAAGTCGTCCTCGAGCTCGACGTCGGTCCACCGTGATCGCAGCCGCGCCTCCAGGGCTGACTCGAGCTGGTGTCGTACGGCGAGCACGAACGGATCACCTTCGTGGTCGCCGTCGGTGTCCTCGAACCCGCGATAGCTCAGCTCCTGCAACGCCCACAGGGTGATGAGCTCGTCGTCCGTGCTGTCCGCCACCGGCGATGTGGGCGACCGTTCGCCGGGTGCTGGTTCCGGGGAACGCAGGTGCTCGAAGACTGCCGCGCTCATGGTTCCACGGGGCTTGGGCAGCAGCATCTTCTCTCCTCGGTCCACCTGACGGGTCGTCCACGCAGTACCCGGCCGGGGCTTCGCCATGCGCCGAGGCCACGAGGGGCGGATTCGATCGAGGCGTTCGGGTACGGCGCTGACAAGGACCCTTTCGACGAATGGAGAGAACGATGAGCGAGACCACCCCGGAACCCACGGACACCACGCGCGCCCCCGAGGAGGGGGACACGGTCGAGGAGTCCTTCGACCGCGACGACCTGGTCAACGGACCCGACGACGTGGTGCACAACAGCGACGCCCCGGAGCCGGGTGCCGAGCCGGATGCCGAGCCGGATGCCGAGTCGGACCCGGCCCTGGACGACGGCACGTCAGCCGACTGGACCGACGAGGGCGGGGCGACCGAGAACGGTCCTGCCACCGACACGCATGGCGAGGAGACCGCTGGTTCCTAGTCCTTGACCTCAGTCGTCGCCGCGGTGCCTGGACAGCAACGGCGTGCCGGCCCAGAGCAGGCA
>NZ_JBMCZA010000109.1:4818-4972 GCF_048654705.1 Nocardioides sp. CPCC 206348 | reverse complement strand
CCCGGCGACGACGTCGAAGATCAGGAACATCGCGCCGCTGGTCGTCAGGGCCACCATGACCAGGCCGGCGCCGGCACACTTGTTGGCCGCCTCGACGAGCCAGGGCCGGGCATGCCTGCGGAACAGGGCCCGGTGGAAGGCCACGGGAGCCACT
>NZ_JBMCZA010000109.1:3974-4808 GCF_048654705.1 Nocardioides sp. CPCC 206348 | reverse complement strand
CGGGGCGACCGAGAACGGTCCTGCCACCGACACGCATGCGGAGGAGAGCGACGGTTCCTAGCCTTCGAGCCCGACCTTCATTGGTTGCCGCGGCGCCTGGACAGCAACGGCGTGCCGGCCCAGAGCAGGCCGAAGAACGCCGCGGAGAGGACGAACGCCGTACCTCCGGCCAGGTCCCCGGCGACGACGTCGAAGATCAGGAACATGGCGCCACTGGTCGTCAGGGCCATCATGACGAGGCCGGCCCCGGCACACTTGTTGGCGGCCTCGACGAGCCAGCGCCGCGCATGCCTGCGGAACAAGGCCCGGTGGAAGGCCACGGGAGCCACCACCAGGGCCGTGGTGGTGACCGAACCGGCCAGCACCACGAGGTACAGGTCGCGCTGGAAGTCGTTGAGGTCGCTGAAGCGCTGGGTGAACGGAATCGTCAGGAGGAATCCGGTGAGGATCTGCACTCCGGTCTCGATGACCCGGATCTCCTGGAGGAGCTCGTCCCAGTTGCGGGTGAGCTGCTTCGGGCTGATCGTTGTCTCGTCCATGTCGTCGCTGTACCCAGAACCAGCCTCGGCATGAAGAAATGCCTCATCGGTCGCTCCCGGCCAGCGCCGGGTCGGCAGCGGCGGCCGATGCGGCGAAGATGCTCCCGACGTTCTCCTCGGAGAAGTAGTCGGCGGGCGACACCGCTCCCGAGATGACGCTGACGAAACCGTCCATCGCCTGCTGGTTGCCCTCCACCGCACCGAGGAGCTGCAGCATCTCCGGAGGCGGCATTTCGAGGGTGGCGAGCTGCGCGGTGAACTCGTAGATCGGCATGTCCCTGGTGTCGCGCTCCTG
>NZ_JBMCZA010000109.1:3848-3964 GCF_048654705.1 Nocardioides sp. CPCC 206348 | reverse complement strand
CCGGATCTCCTGGAGGAGCTCGTCCCAGTTGCGGGTGATCTGCTGCGGGTCGACCGGTGTCTCGTCCATGTCGCAGATGTACCCAGAACCGTCTCCGGTATCAAGTAGCGGCTTCG
>NZ_JBMCZA010000109.1:3497-3838 GCF_048654705.1 Nocardioides sp. CPCC 206348 | reverse complement strand
TGATGCCCTGGCCGGTGATCGGGTCCTTGTTGTAGCCGGCGTCGCCGACCAGCGCCCACCCGTCGCCGTACGGCTTGCGGAACCAGCTCGGAACGGCTCCGCCGAGGAACGGCGTCTCCCGCGTGGCCTTCGCCAAGCGTGCCGCGAACTCGGGCGCCAGCTGAAGGGTCCGGAGGAAGTTTGCCTCGACGTCGGCCTTGTAGGCCTGCGCCTCGGCGTACGGCCAGCCCGCGACGACCATGGTCTGGCCGTGGTTCGTCGGTGCGGCCGCAAAGCCCCGGTCGGGTCGGATGAAGATCTCGAACCCGTCGGTCGGCAGGCCACTGAAGTAGGCGTAGTAG
>NZ_JBMCZA010000109.1:3201-3400 GCF_048654705.1 Nocardioides sp. CPCC 206348 | reverse complement strand
GCCGCTGCGAATCCCGACGACCCTCCCGTCCTCGACGAGGAGGTCATCGACGTTGTGGTCCTCACGGACCTCGACACCCGCGGCCCGGGCGCCGGCCACGAGGACCGCGTCGAGCACGGTTCGACGTGGACAGTAGGCCGTGGTCGTGCCTTCGACGGGTCGGCTGGTTCCGCTGATGATGACCGGACCGAAGTCCAGC
>NZ_JBMCZA010000109.1:1149-3099 GCF_048654705.1 Nocardioides sp. CPCC 206348 | reverse complement strand
GTCGCGCGGTCGACGGCGAGCACGCGGTAGCCCTTGCGGGCCAGCAGCATGGCGGTCGGTGACCCCGCGGCGCGGGCTCCGATGACGATGGCGTCGTAACTCATGGCTTCTCCTCGGACGGGCGGTGGGGCACGGATTCGGGCCTTCACGCCACCGTCGCCGGTCGAGGAGGGACGGGTATCGGGGAACTCCCCTAGTTGCCGGCCGGTTCGTGTCGGACGGCGTAGGCGGTGGCCTCGGCGCGGTTGCGGAGACCGAGCTTGAGCAGCAGGTTGCCGACGTGGTGTTCGACGGTCTTGCGGCTGATGAAGAGCCGTTCGGCGATCTCGGGGTTGGACAGCCCGTCTCCCAACAACCGGAGAACCTCCGCCTCGCGCCTGGTGAGCACCTGGCCGGAGGATCGCGGGGGAGCGACCTTCTGGCCGAGCTCGCGCAGCACGGCGGAGGCGGCGTCGACGTACCGAGCGGCCCGGAGCTTCGTGAAGACGGCCAGCGCGGCGCGCGCCTCGGCAACGGCGACCTCGGGACTCTCCTGGCGACAGGCCCGGGCGAGGTCGAGGCGGCACAACGACATCTCGAACGGCAGCTGGGTCCGGGTGAAGCCGTCCAGCGCGTCCCGGAGCCACACCCGCGGATCGTCCTGTGCGGCGTGGGCGCGGGCGAGCGCCACCAGTGCTGTCGTGTACGGCGTCCGGTGGGTCTCGGCGCACGCAGCGAGATCCGCGATCGTCTGCTGCGGGTCCTCGCCGCAGGCCAGCTGCGCCTCGACGAGCTGCGCCAGCAGGGGGATGCACTCGCTGCTGCGCGGATCTGCCTTCCGTGCGGTGCGCTCGAGCAGGTCGAGGGCGATCGTCGACTCGCCGCGGGCGAGGTGCAGCGCCGCACGGGGGAGCACGGCCTCGCCGTCGTTCTGGTCCTCGAGCAGGCTCGCCGCCTCGTCGTACCGGCCCTGCTTGATCCTCAGGTCGGCCAGGCGGATCAAGGCACCGGCCTTGAGCGTGCGCTTGCCGAGGGCCCACAGCCGCACTGCCTCGGTGAGGGCCGCGTCCGCTTCGGGCCACCGGCCTGCGGCCGTGAGGATGCCGCCGTAGTGGGTGTGGCAGTAGGCGCTCACCGCAGGCAGCCCGCGCCGCTCGGCGATCTGCTCACCGACCCGGATCCACTGCTCGGCCCGGTGCACGTCCTGGGCGTGCTCACACGCGGAGAACAGCTGGCAGAAGATCTCCTCGATGATGATGAAGTCCTCGACCTCGCCACCTGCCACCGCCGCGAGGGCCTCGTCGAGCAACACCATGCCTTCCTCGGTGTGATCGCCGTGGACGAGGCTTGCGCCGAGGTAGGACATGGTCGCGAACGTGAGGTTCCGGTCGTCGGTGTCGCGCCCGATCTCGATGGCGGTGTGGAAGGCGGCCTCCTTCGTGGCGCGCGCCTCGGCGAACATGCCCTCGGTCAGCGCCACCCATCCCCGTTCGCTCGAGTGCGGCAGCTGCCCCAGCAGGGTCTTGGCCCGCGCGATCCATCCGTTGGCCACTGCCCAGTCCCCGGCGGTCGTGCCGTACATGTAGCCCAGGGTCCGGGCCACGCGGGCCGCACCGGCGCCGTCACCCTGGAGGCGGTGGCCGGCGTAGGCACGCTCGAACTCCTCGATTGCCCGCGGGTACTCCGCCAGCACGTACGACGCCGCGGCCAGCCCCTCGAGCACCTCGGGCGTGGGTTCACCTCGTTCGAACGCCGCCCGTGCGGTGGCCGCATCCCCGACGCGGAGCGCGGCCCGACCCAGCTCGACGTGCTCGGTGGCGGCCACCGTCCGATCATTCCACCGCCGGGCACACCGCGTCGTCGCTGCGGGGAATGTCGGCGGACGCCAGGTTCGCGCGATCGCGGCCGAGGTTCCACTCCAGCCAGTCGTCGTCCCGCACCTCGCGGCCGAACAGGACGCAGGCCCGCTCG
>NZ_JBMCZA010000109.1:266-1051 GCF_048654705.1 Nocardioides sp. CPCC 206348 | reverse complement strand
GCGTCGGGGTTGAGCGCCGCGATGCCGAGGACGGCGACGGCACCGCTCACGAGGGCGAAGCGCGCCACCCAGGCGCCGTTCAGGGCGATCCCGGCGACCATCACGGCGAGGACGACCAGCCCCAGCCAGCCCTCGAAGACATCGACCAGCAGGCGCAGCCGGGTGAAGCCGTAGGCCTCCTGGTAGAGCGCCATCCGGTGCAGCGCGGAGGCGACGACCACGAGGGTCAGGGCGCACAGCAGGCCCAGTGACCCGCGGAGCCAGGCGCGGTCGGCCACCGTCGCCCGCGGTGCCTTGCGTCCGGCCGCGGCGATGACGAGCAGGGTCAGCGCCGTCGCCACGGTGAGCTGGCCGAAGCCCTGGTGCACGTAGTCGGCGTACGTCAGCCCCGTCGTACGACGCAGGTAGTCGTGGCCGCCGAAGACCACGGTCGCCTGGGCGGCGAGGAACGCCGCGAAGACGGCGATCACGACGGCGACCGGCGCCAGCCACTCGTAGCGGTGGGTGACCGGGCGGTGGCCGGTGGAGCGGTCCACGTGGGGTGGGTTCAGGGCGAGGTACGACGCCCCGAGCACCGCTGCCGTGACCGCGACTGCCACGAAGATCCGCGCCACGAAGAGGTCGACGGTGAGCTCGGGCAGGAGCGCGTCGACCCACTGCGCGAGGAGCGCGTCGGCAGAGGCGAAGAGCAGCCCGAAGACGATCAGCCCGAGGAAGGACCAGACCACCGTCCGCAGCAGGGCCGCGCCCTGTCCCAGCCCGGTCAGCCGCCCGATCGACCGGCC
>NZ_JBMCZA010000109.1:0-194 GCF_048654705.1 Nocardioides sp. CPCC 206348 | reverse complement strand
CCGACGAGCACGCAGAGCACGGCGATCCACTCGGCGTCGCGCACGGTCGGCACCACCGCCAGCAGGACGCACAACGCGCCGCAGGTCATCGTGAACGGCTCGCGGCGACGGGTGCTGGCGGTCATCACCACGGCACCTGCGGCCAGCAACACCAGGCTGGTGCCCAGTCCGAGGGAGCGCTCCGGGAACACGAC
>NZ_JBMCZA010000108.1:152-785 GCF_048654705.1 Nocardioides sp. CPCC 206348 | reverse complement strand
TCGGCCACCACCGTGTACTCCTCGGTGCTCTCCGGCACGTTGGTGTAGTACGCGTTGTTCGGACCACAGTCATCGATGACGTCCGGCTCGGCAGGAGCCGTCGCAGGACACGGCGCGTTCGAGTCCACGGGCGCCGGGTAGCTGTGGGTGGGCAGGTCGCCCTCGAAGACGTAGCCCTCGTTGGCGGTCAGCAGGATGCTGCCGTCCGGGTTGATCGTGACGGAGTAGTTGCCGGCCGGCACCGGGTTGTAGGCGGCGTTGCCCGGACCACACGGGTCGTTGACCGTCAGGTCAGGCGCAACCACCAGGCCCGGCGGAACGTACGGCGGGCACTCGGCATCGATGTCGAGCTCGTTGGAGTTCTCGCCGTCCAGCGGGTGCCGGATCGCGATCGAGGCGATCTGTGCGTCGTTGAAGAAGAAGGGGAAGGAGACGGGGTCGGGGAAGTCGTTCGGCGTGTCACGGATGATGACCGTCTGGGCCTTCTCGCCGATCTCCGGCGTCGCGGAGTACTTGCAGATGACCACCTTCTTGGTGTTGATGTCTGCAAGGGCCACCACCTTCGCCACGAGGCGGGCGCCGGTGTCGGCGGCCTTGCCCGCGGGGACCGCGTCCTCGGGGATCTCGATCGGC
>NZ_JBMCZA010000108.1:0-142 GCF_048654705.1 Nocardioides sp. CPCC 206348 | reverse complement strand
GGGCACTCGGCATCGATGTCGAGCTCGTTGGAGTTCTCACCGTCCAGCGGGTGCCGGATCGCGATCGAGGCGATCTGCGCGTCGTTGAAGAAGAACGGGAAGGTGACGGGGTCGGGGAAGTCGTTCGGCGTGTCACGGATGA
>NZ_JBMCZA010000107.1:124516-126153 GCF_048654705.1 Nocardioides sp. CPCC 206348 | reverse complement strand
CAGAGGTCGCAGGTTCAAATCCTGCCCCCGCTACAAAGAGAAACACCAGGTCAGAGGCGGTTTTCGGAGACATCCGGAAGCCGCCTCTGCTGCTTCTTCGCCCGTCTTGTGGGCAACTTGTGGGCAGGGTTCGCCGGGCGATGAGCGTGGACGGCCACGGACGTCGGCGGACAGAATGGGCGTGATGGGGGCTTTCGAGTTGCGGTTCACGCCGTCGTAGGGCGATGACAGACCCGAAGATGAGACGACGGCGCCGCCACGAATCTGCTGGCGTCACCTAGCGTGGAATCGGGTGATTCCTTGCCAACGACGTGCCAGGCACCACTTCACTGCGCTGCTCTGAGAGGGCGAGTCTGCGATCGTCGCCTGTGGGACTGCCCAGTTCCGTCGTGACTGCGTGGCAGAGCGAAGCCGTGCATGCCCGGTTGCAGGATTCAACGGTCAGCGCGCTGGCGATGAGCAGGCTCTCGACCACAGGGCGTGGAGCGAGCACGATCTTGCGCGCGAGAATCTCTGCCGGAGAGATCCAAACGACGTCGCCGTTTGGGTGCGGGTTGGCCAGGGTGGACTCGACGTCGTTGTGCGCGCGGATCGAGAGCGCTCGTGCGGGTCCGGTGAGACCGGGGGTATGGGCCTTCTCGCCGATGACGTAGGCGAGCTCCGAACCGGACTCGAGGGCATGGAGGGTCGCGCGGGTGCCGCGCTCGAGGCCGGGCCGGGTGGCGATGACGTCGAGGCTGGCCATGGTGGTGGAGGCGTGGGTCAACTCGCGGAAGGCGGCACGAACTTCGGCGGCCGTGCGCATCAGGTCGGGGTCAAGACGAGCATCCGGGGCAGTGAGGTCGCCCCAGCGGCTGGCGAGGTTGCTCCAGGCACGGCCAGTCTCGGCGATCGCCGGTGAGAGCCGGTCGGTGGGCTCGAGGTGGCCGGCGTGGTGTGCGGCGTCGACGAGCACCATGGCGGCGCCGGCGATGAGGCCCTGGGTGCGGGTGATGAGGACCATGTTGGTCGGCCATGCGTCGGAGGCGAGGGTGCGGTGGGCCTGGATGTCCCACCCGGCGAGAGCGCGGGAGATCCGGGTGTCGTCCTCGACCGGTCGGCTGGCTTCGCCCCGGAGCGCCTGGGTGAACCGTCCATCGAGGTACCTGCCCGCGGCCGCCTCGGAGACGGCCATGCGGCGGATCCACTCGGTGGTCGGCGGTACTGCATAGGGGGCGTGGCGCTGGCTGAGCTCGATGGGCCGGTTGCTGCCGAGCGCGGCCTGGTACCGGCTGTGGCCGTGCTGGTGCAGGGAGACGCCGACGGCGTGGGCGGTGACGTACAGGGCGTGCATGATCCGAGCCCGCGCGGCCTCGAGATCGCGGTAGCTCTCGGTGCGCTGGAGCGGGATGTCGGCGCCGTAGCGGTGCACCAGGTCGTCGGCGTGACCGAGGGTCCTGGTCATCTGAGTCATGCGTCGATCGGGTCGGCTCGCCGGTGGCCAGCTGGTGTTGCGCAGGCTCCTGCCGATCGCGTCTGCGACCGAGACCAGGCGGGTGATGGGTTCATCGCGGGTGTGCGCACCTGCCCCGAATCCCTGCCCGGGCAGGCTGCTCCACAGCGACGCCGCGGCTGTGATCAGGTCGGGCCAGCCGTGG
>NZ_JBMCZA010000107.1:115428-124358 GCF_048654705.1 Nocardioides sp. CPCC 206348 | reverse complement strand
AGGTCGCGTGCCTCCCGGATCAGGTCGCACAGGTCGACGACCAGCTGGGAGCTGTTGATCAGATCGGGGCGGTGGGCCGGGAGTGGCCGGGTGAGCTCCTCCGCGGCCGTGAGCAGCTGCAGCGCGCTCTGCCCATCGAGGTCCTCCTGGTCGACGTCGGGCAGCTGGTAGTCCTCGGGGAGGAGTGAGCTGGCCTGCGCCTGTGCCAGGTAGACGCCGAGACCGAGGGACTGCAGCGGTGAGTCGGGCTCTGCCCCTTCCCAGACGCGGGTGGCGGCCTGGTGGAGCAAATGGGCGATGGAGCCGAGGCGGTCCCAGGTGTCATCGGCGGTGAGGGTGTGCACGGGGTGGTTCCTTTCGGTCGGAGTGGTCCGGGATCGGGTCTGGTCCATGAACCCATGGCGGGGCCGGTCCCTGCTCTGGCGTGGATTGGGGCTGTGGATAACTCCGTTGGTGTCGGCGGCTGGGCACAAACTGGTCTCGTTCACCTAGGTCGCGCGGAGATCGTCGGACGATCACCCCGCGGCAAAGCCGAGAGATTCGCACTAGTGCTGACCGATGGAGGTGGTCGAGATGAAGGTCCCGATGACGGTGCTGAGGGTCGTGACCCTCGGGCCTGCGCTGCTGGTGAGCTTCGTCCTCGCCGTGGTGGTGTTCGCGCTGCTCCCGCCGGCGCTGGGCCTGGTGCTGTTCCTGGCCTCGGCGGCCGTGCTGGGCGCGTTGGCACTGGGCCAGCTCGAGGTGGTAGCGATCGGGTTGCTGACTCGGTCGCGGCCAGCGACAGAGGCCGAGTTCCGGGTGATGGCGCCGGTCCTGGCTGAGCTGGGTCGCTATGGCATCGACGTCGGTTCCCTGTACGTGCGTCGTGTGCAGCATCCGCAGACGCCGGTGGCGTTGGCGATCGGGCACCGGGCGGTGGTCATCACGCCGGGCCTGGTGGAGGGGACCTACCGTGGCGGCGTGACCGGCGCGGAGGCTGTGGCGGTGCTTGCGCATGCCGTGGGCCGGCGCCGGGTGATCCGGCCGCGGCTGGAGGCTGCGGTGCTGGCGGCCACGACGCCTTGGCGGATGGTGGTGGCCACGTTCCGCGGTGTGGGTCGGGCGTTTGCCTGGCTGCCGTTCATGCGGGTGGCCTGGACGCTGCGCGGCGTCGTGGGCGTGATCTGCGTGGTGCAGTCGGTCGCTGAGGGCCGGACCTGGCCGGGGCTGCTGGGCGGGGCGGTCATCGCGCTGACCTACCTGGTGCCGGCGGCTGGCCGCGTGATCGAGGTCCGCGGGGAGGTTGCTGCGGACCAGCTGGTGGCCGAGCTCGGGCTGGGCGGGGTGCTGGCGGGGCTGCTGCGTCGCTACGGGCATCCGATGACGCTCGAGCGGCTGCAACGCCTCGAGGCGGCAGCGGAGCCGCCTCAGCGGCCGCGGCTGCACCTGGTCCCCGGCTGAGCCGCGCGTGGGCAGTCCACGCGCCTAGTCGTCGTCCTGGAAGCCGGACGTGGAGTGGTGGACGCAGCCGCGGCCGTCCCCTACGTGCGGCTTGTGGTTCATGCACGGCAGCGGGCCGAGCCTGTGCGAGCAGGCGACCCATCGCAGGGTCGATTGGCTGGGGGCGGCCGGGGTGATCGGGGCAGTCATCGCTGACACCTCCTGGCCTATCGGCGCGTGCCGCGGCGGCGGCCGAGCTGGGGGCGCTGGTAGGCGGCGGTGTCGGTGTGGTCGTGCTGCCGGCCCGATCGTTGGACCTGCGCGATCTCGGCGTCGGGGGAGGGGCCGGTGTCGGCGGTCGCGCCCTGCGCGGCGGCTTCCTCGGTGGCCCGGATCTCCTCGGCGCGCTGGCGGGCCTCTTCCTCAAGTGCTGCTTCCTCGCGAGCGGCGTAGTCGCTCATGGTGACTCCCAGTGGATCCCACGGACCGGCACCGGCTGCGCCAGTCCTCCTGGTCTCCTAAGTCCGACCCAGGGGTGGGGGCGATCACCTGGTGGTCGGCAGTTGCGCGACTGTCCGGCTCCCGCCCTACCGAGCTGGGGACCCGGCGGCCGGGGCGGCGGCGCTGGTAGCCGGGTCCCGGCCGTGCTCGGACATCCGGCGGCGGGCGTTGTCGGAGATCTCGGCGGCGATGGCGGCCGACTGCCGGGCGCTGGTCGCAGCGTGGTCGACCACGTCCCCGAGGAAGCGAACGTCCTCATCCGCGCGGCCGAGCTCCTTGCCGGCAGTGCGGATGCTGCGGTCCAGGGTGACCGGTTCGAGCAGCGTCGGCGTAGTGACGTCCTGGCTGGCTCGGTGCGCGCGGTCGACGTGCTGGGCGGCGAGCTGCGCCACCGGCTTGGCGAGCGCGACCATCTCGCCGACGATTGCGATGCGTGGCTTGAGCTGCGCGACGTCGCCCGCGACGACGGGATCGGAGGTGTCCGCCAGGTCGAGGAAGCCGCGGGCCTCGATGAGCGACTCCGAAGCGCGGTTGAGGTGCCCGAGTAGCTCGCGGGTCAGCTCCGGTATGTCGTTGCAGCGGGTCTGGAGTCGACCCAGGTGCTCGCCAGCCGCCTCGAGGTAGAAGTCACCGCGGTCGGTGAGTCTCGCCTTGGCTGAGTCGAGCTCGGCGTCGTCGAGCACGCGGAGCGCGGAGGTGACCGTGGTCTGGAGCTCCTCGACCACCCGTCGGGCGCGGCTCACGGCCTGCTCGGCGACGAAGACGGCGTCGGCCGCGCGCAGCCTGGTGTCGGTGGCGGTCATGCCGATTCACCGCCTCCGACGTCGGGCGGGGGCGTGCGACTCGTTGGTGGCAGGACCACGTGCAGCCGGTCGAGCGAGGCCAGGGCCTGCTCGAGGTGGGCACGGACCTCCTGGACAGGGTCACGGTCGGGCGCACCGCTGGGTGCATCGATGGGCTTGCTCACGGACAGCTCCTTGGTGGACTGGGGACATGTCTCAGTCACCAAAGGAAGACCGCTCCGCCCGGGCGATCACCCGGTGGGAAGAAATCTGGATCCGGGCCGGGCTTACGACCGCTGTCGCAGGGTCAGGGCTTGTCCCACGTCATCGACTCCTGGCCGTCGGCGACGCCCTGGCTGATGATGTGGGCGGTGGCGTTGCGGGCGGCGTCGAGGTGCTTGTGGACGTCGACCGCGAGGCCGCGCGCCTCCTCCAGATGGAGTCGCGCGACGCCGATGGCCATGGACGGATCGGATTCGTCGGTCATCGAGTCCATGCTGAGCACCTGGTTGACCAGTGCTTGCTCAAGCGTGTTGGACAGTTGCGAGAACGCCTGGGGGAGCGCGGCCGCGATGTCGGCGAACTCGGCGAGCTGGTCAGACGTCTCGGCCGGGATCTGGTCCCGCTCCCACATCGTGATCCGGTTGAAGCCGTAGACGTGTTCGCGGGCCGCATTCGCGTGCCCCGTTGCCTCGCGCCTGTCAGTGTCGTCCACCAGCTGCTCCTTCGGTCCGATGGGGTCAATGCGTCGAGTCTCGCTGATCGCGCCGGCCCTCGCCTGGCGCGAGCGCTCGGCTGTGGATAAACCGGGAAGTGCTTCCCTCCAGGGTCGTCGGGCGGGATCACCTCGGCGACCTCGCCGAGGTGGCGCGACCGACGCCAATCGGCGAATGGCATCGCCGACCTCGAGGCGGTTCTGCGTCGCCAAGCTCGCCGTGGGCTCTACAGCGGCGGCGTGTCGTGACCGCCGTCGGAGGCGGGCGGGAGTTCGCGCCGCCGGCGGCCGGCACCGAGCCGGCCTGGCGCCGGGTCCGTGGCGTCCGAGGGCGCTCCGGTGGCCAGCGTCTCCCGGATGTAGCGGTCGAAGCCGGGCATGGTGAATCGGAGCTCGCCGTGCCCGACCGGCTCGATGATGCCCTTGTCGATCAGGCGTTCACGGGGAACACCCAGCGCTTGGGTGGGTCGCTCGAGCGCCGCGGCGATCTCCGCGCGCGTCACCGTCGTACTGCCAGCCTCCGCCATGACGGCCATGATCTTCTTCTCCAGATCGCTCGCGGCCGCCCAACGTGCGGAGTACATGGTGGTCAGCTGGTCGTCGGTGACCGGAAGCCCGGCGTTCACGTCGTCGATGTCGAGCACAACGCCTTCACGTGGTGGGCGCGCCGCCTCCCAGGTGGCGTGTGCGAGAACCTGCAGCAGGTAAGGGAAGCCCTGGGCCTCCGCCACGACCGCTTGCAGTGCCTGGGAGGTCCAGTGAACTCCCAGGTCGTCCGCGGGCTCGGCCACCGCCGTCTCCGCGGCCGCGGGTTGAAGTCGTGGGAGGGTGAGGAAGGTGCTGCGCTCCCCGAACGTGGCCGCCTTGACCAGGGCAGCGGGCGCCGAGGGCAGCCCGGCGCCGATCACGGCGAAGGGGTTGTCTTCCCGTTTCCCGGCCAGGTTCTGCATCGCGTTGAGCAGGACCGCGAGGTCGTCGCGCGCAGCGGCGTGCAGTTCGTCGACGAAGACGACCAGGCCCGCGCCGCCGCGGCCGCGCACCTGCCTACTCGTCTCGTGCAGGAGGTCCTCGAGGGCTGAGATCCGGGCGCCTCGCGGCGCGTCGCCTTCGGAGCGGTCCGCCGACGCCGAGGCGCTCACCTTCACGACGCTGGGCACGCCGATCTCCACGCCGATTCGCTCCAGGCGGAGACCCCACCGTCCCTTCTCGGCGCGGGGCAGGATGTCGGCAGTCTCGATCGCCTTCCCGATCCGGCTGACCAGGTCCGGCAAGAACGGGGCGTTGCGTCGACAGGAGACCCAGGCGGTGATGAATCCGTGCCCCTCAGCGTCGCGCTGTGCCTCGCGCAGGAGCGAGGTCTTCCCGACACCACGCGGGCCCTGAAAGACCAGGAGCGGACCACCCATCTCGCCGTAGGTTCCGATCCGGCTCAGGTAGCCGCGAATGCGGTTCTGCTGCTCCCCCCGGCCGGCCAGCACCCGGGGCAGCTCGCCCGGGGAGTAGGGGTTCGGCAGCATCAGGATCTCCCATACATCTTGTTACACGTCAGCCATGTGTAACGACCTGTATGCCCGCGGCGCGCTGCTCAACGGGTGATGCCGTTGCCGGCCGCGTCGGCCGCGCCGCCGGCGAGCGGTGCACGGGCCGTGAGACGACGGCGGGCCGCGCCGTCCGGACTCTCGGCCGCGGGACCGACCTCTTCGACGTCGCGACTGGGACGGCTATCTCGCACCGGCGTCCGGGCGGCCTCGCTGAGAGATTCGGCCAGGTCCTCGACGTCGGCCTCCAGAACATGCTCAAGGAGGTCGGCGATGCTCGTTGGGGAGCCGTCGCACTCGGCCGCCAGGGAGGCGGCCAGATGGTCGAGCGCGGCGTTGCCGCGCGCAGTGAAAGTGACGACACCGGGACCCGGGTTCTCAGTTGGGGCTGTGCTCATGGTCCACCTCGCTTCCTGGTCACCTAAGTCACGCACGAGGTTGGGAGCGATCAACAGCGGCCGAAGCTCCCTCGCGCACGTACAGCGCGAACACGCCAACTCCGTAGCGTGGTGCCTTGGGTGGTCAGGGGTGCGTGCGAGCAACCGTCGTCAGCGGGTTCGAACTGTGCCCTGCTCTGTGTGCGGACCTTGACGAAGATCGCCGAGGGCCTGCAGATAGTGTTCGGCGGCGATGGTTTCCGGAGTCGATCCCTCAGCATTGCGGGCTGCCCGAGAGAAGGCGGGTCTGACCCAGCACGAGCTGGCGCGACTCGTCGGCGCAGCTGGGGGAGAGCGCGTCTCACGCTGGGAACTCGGTACCTCCGTACCGCGGCCCGACTTCCTGGTGAAGCTCGCTCGCGCCCTCGACCTCCCGGCGCTCCGGCTGATCCACCTTGACGGCGAGGTCCCCGATCTGAGGGCGCTGCGCCTGCAGGCTGGCTTGACCGTGCCCGAGCTCGTCGCCCGGACGAATCTGTCGGCACCGACGTACTACTCCTGGGAGCAAGGTCGATGGACCCGGCTGCCCGGGCCCTCCACGCTCGAGGCACTCGGGCGCGTTCTCCATGAACCGGCCGATGTCGTCGCGGCGGCGTTCAATGAAGCGCAGCGCCTCCGCCGACGGCGGCAGGGCCGGACCAAGCCTCGGTAGCTGAGTACCTGCGCGGATGATTGCCGCTGGACACGAGGGGCAGAATCGGCACGGGAGAAACCCGGACGAATGTGGTCTCATGGATCCGCACGTTCGGCCGCGCTGACGCTCAGTTCCATCGGGGGACTTGGGCCGCGACCCCTCCTGCAGAGGACTCTGGCGATGACTTCTCGGATTCCGCCCCCTGTGGAGAAACCAGAACTCGATAAGACTGCACTAGTGTGTTCCTATGGAATTGGGTCATGGTGATCGCCCCGGCCCGTCTTGACACATAGGTGATCGAGAGACGAGAGGACTCGGACTGATGTCGCTGGACACCACCTCACAGACCGCAGCTGGAGGCCCGCCGCCGCCGAGCGGCCCGGCGCCGGCTGCCCCGAAGGAAACGGTCGGTCGCGAGCAGGCCACCGCCCGGGCGAAGAAGCGCCGTCGGCCCTTGGTGTTCGCGCTCTGCGCGGTACTGGTCGCCGCCGGGGCGCTTGGCGCCGCGTTTGCCTACACCTCGGTCAGCGACACCCAGGAGGTCCTCGTCGTGAACCGGGACATCGCGCGAGGAGAGACCATCGAGCCGGGGGACCTCACGGTCGTTCGCGTGAGCATCGACCCCGCGCTCACGCCGATCAGCGGCAGCCAGAAGTCGAGCATCGAGGGCAGCCGCGCGGCCGTCGACTTGTGGGCCGGCACGCTGCTCTCCGAGCAACAGGTCACCGAGAACCTTGTGCCGGGGGAGGGGGAGTCCCTCGTCGGCATCAGTCTCACGCCGGCTCAGATGCCCTCAGAGCCCCTGTACTCCGGCGACACCGTCCGAATCGTCACCACCCCCGGCGACCAGGGCGAGGTCACCGAGCAGACGCCTGTCACGATCGAGGCCACTGTGGTTGGTGTTAGCCGCGTGGAGGAGACGGGGGAGACCGTCGTCAACGTCTCGGTCCCGAAGGAGAAGTCGGCCGACCTCGCAGCGCGCGCCGCCACCGGCCGCGTCGCGCTCGTCCTCGACACCCGGGAGCGCTGAGCCTTGGCGCTGATCGTCTTGGCCTCCGCGAGTGGATCTCCAGGCGTCACCACCACGGCGCTCGCATTCACCCTGAACTGGCACCGGCCCGTACTCCTGGTCGAAGCCTCGCCGGACGGAGCCTCGGGCGTCTTCGCTGGCTACTTCCGCGGCGCCCAGGAGCCCACCGGCGGCCTGATCAACCTCGCCCTCGCGCAGCGCGACGGCACTCTGGTCGAGGCCCTCCCGCGCGAGACCCTCATCCTCGACCCGGACGCCCCGGCTGAGAAGTCGGCGTGGTTTCTGCCCGGCATCCGCTCCCACGAACAGGCCCCCAGCATGCTGCCGCTCTGGGAGCCCCTCGCCGAGCAGCTGCGGTCACTGCACCGCAACGGCCAAGACGTCATCGTCGACGCCGGCCGAATCGGCCTCGTCGGCTGGCCCCAACCGCTGATCGCCGCCTCCGACCTGACCCTGCTGGTCACCCGGAACTCGCTGCCAGCGCTGGCTGGCGCCAGGTCCTGGGCCAAAGCGCTGCGCGACCAGTTCGCCACCGTGGGTGGTCTCTCCCGGCTGGGTGCTCTCCTCGTCGATGAGGACGGACGCTGGCCCACGGTGCCAACGGTCGTGCCCCGAGTCCGGCCCTACACCGCCCGCCAGATCGCCAAGGCCCTCCAGATCCCCGTGATCGCCTCGGTCGACTGGGACCCCGAGGTCGCCGAGGTCTACTCCCACGGCACCCGCAAGCCCCGCAAGTTCGAGTCCTCCAGCTTGCTGCGCAGCTACCGGGCCGGCGCGGCATCCATTCACTCCATCCTCGCCAGCAACCAGGCTGCACTCGCCCCCACGATTGGAGGCCGCGCGTGAGCACGACCGGACACCAGCCCGACTCCGTGAATTCTGCGGAGCCGCTCAGCGCCGAAGAGTGGCTAGAGGCACGGCACGCCGATCGCGACCAGCGCTCCCCCTTCGCGCGCGGCCGCGCCACCAGCAACGGCGCCCCCGCCGCGCCGCCCGCCAACCCGATCGCAGAGGACGACGATCCGAGCTCCCTGCCGATCTTCGGCGGGGCTTGGGCTAGCGACGACGCCCGGCCGGGGCGGACCCGATCCGAGTTCTCCCTGCGCCCGCTCGTCCCCAGCGACACCGTCAACGAGTCGTACGTCGACCACACGAACCCCTACCAAACCCGCGACTCTGTCCTGGACTGGGACCTGATCGCGCAGTACCGCGCCGAGATCTCCACCCGCCTGACTGCCCGACTGGACAAGGAAGGCGGCCGGATCACCGAGGAGGACCGCCGGCAGAAGGGCATCGAGGTCATCGAGGAGCTGGTCAAGGCCGAGGCCGAGAGCCTCGTCTCCACAGGCCGCCGCCCGTGGACAACAGAGGAGGAGAAGGCTCTCAAGAGGGCCCTCGAGGCCGCCCTGTTCGGCCTGGGCCGGCTCCAGCCACTGGTCGATGAGTCCGACGTCGAGAACATCATCATCATCGCCTCGGGGCCCGACTGCTCGGTGTGGCTGGAGAAGACCGACGGCACCGTGGTCCCGGCACCTCCCGTCGCCGACTCCGAGGATGAGCTGCGCGAGTTCCTCACCGATCTCGGAGCCCGCCAGAACCGCCCCTTCACCGAGGCCAGGCCCAGCCTTCACCTGCGCCTGCCGGGCGGCGCCCGCCTGGCCGCCGCCTCGTGGGTCACCGCCAACACCTCGGTCGTCATCCGGCGCCACGGCCTGCGCACGGTCTCCCTGGACGAGATGGTCTACGACCGCAAGGCGTGCGGACCCGTGCTGGCCGATTTCCTTGCCGCCTGCGTCCGGGCCGGCAAGAGCATTGTCGTCTCCGGGGTCCAGGGCAGCGGCAAGACCACCTGGGTTCGAGCGCTGTGCTCGTGT
>NZ_JBMCZA010000107.1:111726-115418 GCF_048654705.1 Nocardioides sp. CPCC 206348 | reverse complement strand
GGGAGATGATCGGCACCTTCGAGACCGAGTTCGAGCTGTACCTGCACGAGCTCCGCGACCGGCACCGCATCGTCCACGCCTGGGAGCACCGGCCCGGCTCCGGCGAGATTGGCGTCGACGGCCGCAGGGCCGGCGAGTTCACGCTCCAAGAGGCCCTTCACGACTCCTTCCGGTTCACCCTCGCCCGCCAGATCGTCGGCGAGGTCCGCGGCCCCGAGGTGTGGGACATGCTCAAGGCCATGGAGTCCGGCCCGGGCTCGATCTGCACCACCCACGCCCGCAGCGCCGACCACACCATCGAGAAGCTCGTCTCCTGCGCCATGGAGAAGGGCCCCCAGGTCACCCGCGAGCTCGCGATCAGCAAGCTCGCTGCCGCCGTCGACGTCGTGGTGTACCTGCGCGCCGACGTCACCGACAACGGTGACGGAACCTCCCGGAAGCGGCGCTGGGTCGAGGAGGTCCTGGTCGTCGATCCCAGCGCCGACGCCGTCAGGGGCTACGCGACCGCGCCAGTCTTCGCCCCCAACCGGCTCGGGCCGGCCACCGCGACCGGCAAGCTGGACAACCACCTCGCCCAAGAGCTGGCCCGCCACGGATTCGACCTCGAGGCCTACACCACTGAGGCCAAGGCCTACGAGGGGGTGGCCACGACATGACCCCGCTCGTGCCCGCGGTCTGCGGCGCTCTGGTCGTCGCCGGCCTGATCGGCATGGTCTACGCCCTGCGGCCGGCACCACCCAAGCCGCCCCGCCCCGCGCGCACCGTCACCCCGTTCGGGCGGCTGGGCAGCCGCATCAACCAGCTCAGCCCACGCACCCGCAAGCTCATCGTCGCCGGCGCCGTTACCGGCCTGCTGGTCGCGATGGTGAGCGGCTGGGTGATCGCGATCGTGCTCGTCCCGGCCGCCATCATCGGCATCCCGCTGCTGCTCTCGCCGCCGCCGGCGGCCGCGAGCATCGAGAAGCTCGAAGCGCTCGAGGAGTGGACGCGGTCGCTGGCGGGCAAGCTCACGGCTGGCCAGTCGCTGCGCTCGGCGCTCATCAAGTCGCTGCAGTCGGTGCCCGCGCCGATCGAGGACGAGGTCGGGCTGATGGTGTCGCGGCTGTGGAACGGCACCGGCACCACCGAGGACGTGCTGCGCGCGTTCGCCGAGGACCTCAACGACTCCACCGGCGACGTCGTCGCCAGCCAGCTCATCCTGGCCGCCAGCGGTCGCGGACAGGCTGGCCTGGCCAAGGCCCTCGATGCGCTCGCAGAGACCGTGGCCTCCGACGTGCGAGCCCGCCGCCAGATCGAAGCTGACCAAGCCAAGCCCCGCACCACCGCGCGCACCGTCACAGTGATCACCCTCGGCGTCCTCGGCCTGCTCGCCTTCACCGGCGACTACATCGAGCCCTACGGCAGCCCGCTGGGGCAGGTCATCCTCGCGATCCTCCTCAGCGCCTACGTGGCCACGCTGTTGATGATGAGGCGGATGGCGATCGCCAAGCCGCTCCCGCGGTTCCTCGACCTCCAGGCGCGCAACGCACAGCGTCAGAACGAAGGAGCAGCGGCATGACCGGCCTCCAGCTCGCGCTCGCTAGCGGCACGCTCCTCGGCCTGGCCTTCGCCCTCCTCGTCTGGAGACTGGCGCCCTCCGACCCGGACCTGGTCGACGCACTGGACCGTCTCTCACCCGACCACGTCGTCCCCCGCCATGGCGCCGGCGCCCCCCTGGGCGAGGCCGCCGAGGACCCTGAGGCAGGCTCGCTGGTGGACCGGATCGGCGTGTGGGCGCTGAAGAACCTGCCCGGCGGTGCTTGGGCACACACTCCGCGCAGGGACCTCGCCATCTTGCAGATCAGCGAGACCCGGTTCTACGGGGAGAAGGTGGTCTGGGCGCTGCTCGGCCTGGTCATGCCGCCGCTGATTGCGTCGTTCTTCGGCCTGATCGGTCTGCCGCTCCCGTTCGTCATCCCCACCTTCGGGTCACTGGCCCTGGCGGCGCTGTTCTGGTTCATGCCGAACTACAACGCCACAGACGATGCGAAGAGGGCCCGCATCGAGTTCAACCGCGCGCTCGGCGCCTACATCGACATGGTCGCCACCGGCGTCCGAGACGGTGCCAGCGGCCAGCAGGCCCTGCGCGCCGCGGCGGAGGTCGGCGACAAGTGGGTGTTCAAGCGGATCGAGAGCGAGCTGCGCCGCGCCCGCTACATGACCCGCGCGCCCTGGGACTCCCTCCACGACCTCGCCGACGAACTCGGGGTCACCGAGCTCGACGACCTCGCCGACATCATGCAGCAATCAGGGCAGGACGGATCCCAGATCTACACCAACCTCCGTGCCCGCGCCGCGGCACTTCGCTCGGCGATGCTCAGCGCAGAGGTCGGCAAGGCCAACGCCGCCTCCGAGCGCATGTACATCCCCGCCAGCCTGCTCGGCGTCGTCTTCATGGCGATCCTCATCGCCCCCTCGATGCTCCGATTGACGACCTAGCACCGACCTCAAACAACCGGGTCACCCGAACCCAACTACCAAGAAAGGAACCAACCCGATGCTCAAGCTCTTCATCACCCTCCAGGTGGCGGCACTGACCGTGCTCACCGGCCTGGAAGACCGCATCGTCAAGCACCGCGACGAGCGCGGCTCGGTCACCATCGAGCAGGTCATCTGGGCCGGTGCCGTGATCGTCATCGTCGGCATCGTCGTGGCCGCCATCAAGTTCTTCGTGACCAGCGAGTCCGCGAAGATCAAGTAGGACCCGATGATCGCCAGCTCTCGCCGCCGAAACGAACGCGGCTCAGTGACCATCCAGATGGTCTTCCTGATGCCGGCGCTCTTCCTGGTGATGTTCCTTGGCCTCCAGGGCGCCTTGTACTACCACGCGCGCGAAGTTGCGCTCGCGGCCGCACAGGAGGGCGCACGCGAGGCGGGCAGCGAGACCGGCACCCGCGACTCAGGGGTGGCGACAGCCAACACCTTCCTCCAGGACGCCGGCGGCGCCGACGTGATGACCTCGACCAGCGTTTCGGGATCCCGGACAGCCAACACCGCGACCGTCACGGTCACCGGCACGAGCCTCAGCGTGATCCCCGGTTGGCACGTCACGGTCACCCAGAGCGCCAGCGTCCCCGTCGAGAGGCTGACGGAATGATCCGGCGGCTTCACGATTCCCGACGACGGCGCCGCGACGAGCGAGGGTCGGCCGCCATCGAGGCCGCGATCGGCATCCCGGCGTTCGGGCTGTTCGTGGCGATGATCATCATGGGCGGCCGCGTCGAGATAGCCAAGCAATCGGTCGAAGCGGCGGCCTACGAGGCAGCACGCGCGGCCTCGATCGAGCGGACCCAGGGCGAGGCGATCTCCGCCGGGAAGACCGCGGCCACCAGCAGCCTGCACGCCCAGAACGTCCACTGCACGAGCACCGATATCACGGTCACCGCCGCCGCGTTCAACGCCCCACTGGGCACCACTGCCCAGGTCACCGCCACGGTGACCTGCCGCGTCGACCTGTCGGACCTGGCCCTGCCCGGCGTGCCCGGACACCGGGTCATCACCGCCACGGCCAGCAGTCCCGTCGACGCCTACCGGGAGCGCCGATGAACCGCCATCAGCCTCGCCATCAGTCCCGCCGGCGGCCGCGTGACGAGCGTGGCGCGATCAGCGTGTGGTTCGCCACTGCGTCACTGGTGATGATCATCCTTGTCGGC
>NZ_JBMCZA010000107.1:99990-111716 GCF_048654705.1 Nocardioides sp. CPCC 206348 | reverse complement strand
GCCGTCGACCTCGGCGGCAAGGTCCACACCCAGCAGCACGCCCGCAGTGTGGCCGCCCAGGCGGCCCGCACCGGCGCCCAGGAAGTCCAGGGCTCCGCAGCGGTGCGCGGGGAGGACCTCCGGGTCGACATCTTCGCCGCGAAGTCAGCTGCCCAGGACTACCTCCGCGCAGCCGGCATGGAGGGCACCGTCTCCGTCATCGGCGGCGACACCCTGGTGGTCCGCACTACCGACACCTACGACAGCAAGTTCCTCGGGATCATCGGTCTGAACTCGATGCCCGTGACCGGGGAGGCATCCGCGCGGCTCATTCGCGCCGAAGGAGGCATCGAGCGATGAACACCCCCACGCTTCGCCAGCGACTCACCGGGCTCCTCGCCACGGTGGCCGTGCTCGGCATCGTGATCGGCCTGCCCGTCGCGTTCCTCGCGATCGGCGCCAACCCGATCCCCGACCAGCCGCCCACCCTCGACGGGATCAAGGACGCGCTCCTGGCCCCCGACGACGGCACGCTCGTCCTGGGGCTGTTCAAGGTCGTCGGCTGGCTCGGCTGGGCCTTCATGGCGCTGAGCCTCGCCCTGGAGGCCGTCGCCCGGCTCCGCAGGGTCGAGGCACCCAAGCTCCCCGGCCTGCGCCTCCCGCAGGCCGGCGCCCGAGGCCTCATCGGGCTGGCGGCCCTCCTCTTCGTTGCCGCACCCCTCACCGTGCACGCCACCACAGCGGCAGCAGACGCCGCGCCCGCGCATGCCACCGTTGGGCACCACGCCGCCGGCCTCACCGACCACGCCGCCCCGACCAAGCACACAGCTACGGACGTCACGAGGCAGGACACCAAGCGGCAGAAGACGATCAGTCACACCGTCAAGCCGGGGGAGAGCCTGTGGGCCATCGCCGACCAGAACCTCGGCGACGGGTCGCGCTACAAGGAGATCGTCGAGCTCAACCACGACCTGCTCGGAGCCCGCCCGAGCTTCCTCGAGCCCGGCTGGGTCCTCGAGCTCCCCGCGCCGGCCGGAGCCGACACCCAGGCCCACCCGTACACCGTGAAGCCCACCGACACCCTCACCGACATCGCCCAAGAGCAGCTCGGCGACGCCGACCGCTACATGGAGATCTACGACGCATCCACCGCCCTCACCCAGCCTGGCGGCGTCCACCTCACCGACCCAGACGTCATCGACGTCGGCTGGACCCTCAACATCCCCGGTACCGAGGCAGAGCCCACCGGGCAGCGCGACACGCAACTGCCGCGCGAGGACAAGCCCGACAAGCCCGCGGACCCGAAGGACGAGCAGCAGCCGGCCGAGCCGCCGGCCGAGAACGAGACGCCGGTCATCCCGGAGACCGAAGCACCGGAGACCGCTGCGCCCGAGGTCCAGCAGCCGCAGGCCGAAGAACCCACGGCGCCCGCGGCCGACGTCAACCAGGCCGACGAAGCCGACGACTCCATCCTCGACGCCCCGTGGATCCTCGCCGGTCTCACCGGCGGCGGAGTCCTCCTCTCCGGCGCACTACTCATGGCCCTCAAGACGCGTCGACGTGGCGGCTTCCGCAACCGCCCGCCGGGCCGCGCGATCGCCGTCCCGCCACAGGAACTCGCCCCGGTCGAGATGACCCTCAACGCCACCGGCGCCGCGGCCGCCGCCACCGTGGAGTTCACCCACGAGGCCCTCCGTCGCCTCGCTGCAGCAATTGGAGCCGTCGGTGGGACGATGCCGCCCCTGGCCGCCGTGGAGCTCGGCCACGGCGAGCTGACCCTGCACCTCAGCGCACCAGCCGAACTCCCCGCACCCTGGGCCGGCAGCCCCGACCAGACCCACTGGCACGTCGGCACCGACGTCGAGGCCAAGGACCTCGGCCCTGACCCCGGGTACGTCGAGCCGCCGTACCCGCTCCTGGTGACCATCGGCGACAGCGACACCGGCGAGACCTGGCTCCTCAACTGCGAGGAGCTCTCCACCCTCACCATCAGCGGCGACCCCACCTACGGCCGCGACTTCGCCCGCCACCTCGCCGCCCAGCTGGCCGTCAACCCGTGGTCACGTCGAGTGCAGCTCGACTGCATCGGTGTCGCTGATGAAACCGTCGCCATGGACGAGCGGATCACCTACCACCCCACAGGAGCGGCCGGAGCGCCTGCGACCGCGGAGATCCTCGCGGCCGCCGTCAGCACCGTCGACCGGGCCACACGACACGACACCGACGTCACAACCGCCCGCACCGGCAGCGTCGACGACGACGTCTGGCCGGCACGGATGCTCCTGCTCGACGCCGCGGCCGGCGACCCGGCCGAGCTAGAGCAGCTCCTGCAGCTGGTCAACGACCACGTCGGTCAGTCCGCAACCTCCATCGTCGTCGCCGGCGAACGCCCCAACACCCCGGGCGCTGTCCTACACATGACGAACACCGGCCGCGTCGTTCTCGAGCACGCCGGCCTCAACCTCATCGCCGTCGGCCTCACCAGTGACGAGGCCCGCGGCTGCGCCTTGGTCTACGCACAGAGCGACACGCTCGAGGACGTTCCGGTTCCCGTCGACGAGACCGTCACCGAAGGCTGGGGGGCCTACACGGACCGCTCAGGCGCACTGCGTCGCGAGCACACCCTGCCCCGCAACGCCCCCGAGGACGCCGTCGACGAACCGCTCACGTCCCTCCTCGAGGGCAACGACGAGGACTACATCCGCGAGAGCGCGATCGTGCAGGAGGACCTCAATGCGCTGGCTCCGAAGGTGCCTGCGCACGTCCGCACAAAAGTTGAGGGCTCCGACCCGGCTCTCGACCAGGACATCGCCGATTGGTTGTCGCCCGACTGCGACCGCCCCCGCCTCAGCCTGCTGGGGCAGGTGGCCGTGCGTGCCCACGGCCAGGCGCTGGACAGGCGCAAGCCCTACTTCACCGAACTCCTGGCGTTCCTCGCGCTGCGCCGCCAGCACGGCGCCACCAGGGAGGCGATCAGTGCTGCGTTCGGCATCTCGGCCGGCAAGGCACGCGACTACACCAACACCGTCCGCGACTGGCTCGGCACCAACCCACGTACAGGCGAGCCCCACCTGCCCCACGCCGACCAGGCCCCGGCCACCAAGGTCAACGGGGTCAACGTCTACCAGGTCGACGACGGCCTCCTCATCGACCTCGACCTCCTCCTGCGACTTCGTGCCCGTGGGCAGGCCCGCGGCGGCGCCGAGGGACGCGCCGACCTGAGCACAGCCCTCGAGCTCGTTACCGGCCCCCCGTTCAGCAACAAGCGCGACGACGGATGGTCCTGGCTCGCCGACGGTGAGCGGTTCGACCTCATGACACCCGGCTGGATCTCCGACGTCGCACTGATCGTCGTCACCGAGGCCCTCGCCACCGGGGACCTGATCAAGGCCCGCTCGGCTGCCTACGTTGCCAACAAGGCCGACCCCGACGGCGAGAGCACACGGTTGTGCCTGGCCCAAGTCACCAAGGCCGAGGGCGACCAGCTCGAGGCCGAGCGGATCCTGCGCGAAGAGGTCTGCAACCGCTCCGACGACGGCGAGGCGCCCATGGAACTGTCGGAACGTACAAAGACCATCATCAGTACACACGGCTGGCTCGCGAGCTGATCTCGGGAAGGGAGCACCAGACCAATGACCACGTTTAACCAGGAGCTCACAGGCCGTTACGTCAGCGCCGGCGCAGACAGGCCATCCCTCGATGTCCAACGCGCCGGCCTCGGCAGTCTCGCCGAGCTCGTCGACGCCGCCGAAGAGCACCTCGAGCGCATCAGCCACGACGTCAGCCAGAGATCAGTCGTAACGCCGCCCACCAGCAGAGGAGACACCGCATGAGGAAGCCCAACTCCGTACTCGGGGGAGTGGCCCTCGCCCTGGCCCTGACACTGACGGCCTGCTCGGACGACGGGACCGACCCCGACGCCCAGGACACCCCCACCGCGACGCCGTCGACGACCGCTCCCACGTCCGCTACTCCGACGCCGCAGACGCCGGAGGACCTCGCTGTGGTTGCGCTGATGAGCTACTTCACGATCACCGAGAAGGCCGAGAAGAGCGGCAAGCTCAAGGACCTGGTGAAGCTCTCGGAGGTCGCCACGGGTGATGCGTACTTCAACGAGCGCACCAAGGTCATGGACTACAACGCCAACGGGGTGAGGCTCCGCGGGACAGTTCAGCACGAGCTCGGCGACGTGGTCACCGTGGAAAGCGGAACCTTCGTGATTTCGGACTGCGAAGACCGCGCGAAGTCCAAGGTCGTCGTCCTCGCCTCGGGCAACAAAGTGCCGTTCACGGACCCCGACGGCAACCCGATGCCCGACAGGGTGAAGGTCGACTACACCGTCGTGAAGCGAGCTAAGGGCGAGTGGGTGGTCGAGGAGGCCGACGTCCGTTGGAGGGAACAGTGCTGACCGGGACCGTTCGCCTGCTGGCTGCGGGGCTGATGTTCGCCCTGGCGGCCGTCGCCGCGCCCGCGATCGCCGAAGGAGAGAACTGCCACTACGAGCTCGTCTGTGACGACCAAGGAAACTGCGAACAGAAGCTCGTCTGTGAGGACACCGACCCTGGTGACCCAGGCGACCCCGGCGACCCCGGCGACCCTGGGACACCTGTGTGCATGTTCAACGGAAAGGATGTCCCGTGCACAACGCAGTACAACGGGCTGACCTGGTGGTACAGCGGCGGCTGCTACTTCCACCGAGCTGACCCATGGCCGCCGGAGGTCTTCGAGGACAAGAAGCCCGAGGGTGCGGTCTATCACTACTACTGCCTGCCAGGTGCCCCCGGTGGCTGGGAGTACACGTGGCTGCCCGCCGACCCACCCGGGTACGGTGGCCCAGGGGTCAACCCGCGGGACCTGGCCGAGCAGGCGATCGCCAACATGAACCTCGAGCCGATCACCATCGGCATCGTGCCGAAGCCGGGGCCGAACTCGCTCGGCATCGTCGGGATGCCCACGTGGATGTGGGTCGACAACCCCGCTGGGAACACCTTCGGCCCGATCTCTGAGTCCGTGAGTGCCGGCGGCATCACCGTGACCGCGACAGGTCAGGTCCAGCAGATCGAGTGGAGCATGGGCGACGGCACCGCGCCGGTGGTCTGCACGACCGCGGGCACCGCGTACGCCGATCACTACGGCAAGCAGGACTCGCCCACGTGCGGCCACCGCTACGAGAAGACGAGCTGGGACCAGCCCGACCACACCTTCACGGTGACGGCCAGTTCCTACTGGGTCGTCACCTGGTCCGGCGGAGGCCAGTCCGGAACCATCAGTCTCGATCCTCTCGAGCAGTCCGTCGACCTCCGGATAGGCGAGGCCCAGGTGCTCACGCAGTGAAGAGCGCACGCGCCGAGGCAACGCTGGGACGACTCCTCGGCCGTGAACAGTGGTACGAGCGGGTTGGCTCGATGCCGACCAGCAACAGGCACGGCCTGGCAGTGATGGCTGCCGTCTCTGGCGTCGCCTCCGACGGCGGAAGCGGAGCGACCGCCGCGCGAGCAACGTCCCGTAGCCTGACATCGTGCAGATGGGGTCCCTGTTCACTCCCGAGCCCGAGCAGTGGGGCCTCCGCGTTGATCCCTACCACTGGCGGGCACTTCGAGAGGCGTTCGACGAGACGTCGGTCCCATCCACGGACGAAGGTGTCGACAACCTGCTCGTCGACCGCATCAAGGACCTGACGGGTGTCGACCTCCGCCAGGAACTGCAGGAGGCCCTGTATCGCGAGGAGTTCGCGTACGGAGGAATGTCGAGCGGGCAGATTCATGTTCCGACCTGGAGGGATCGATTCGTCCCTCTACTGATCGCCAGAGCGGCGGGTAGCCGCAGTGACTGAGCCACGGGCTCAGCCGGTCAGCGTCGATCTGCCGGCAACGAGGAGGCGGATCACGAGACTGCACAGGTACGTGGAGAGCAATCTCCTGTCGGAAGGTCAGTTCATCTGTTCGCACTTCCAGCAGTGCCGCAAAACGCGGCGCCAGGGCGATGCTTTCCGGGAGGGCATCATGAGTCACGTCGGCCGGCGGTTCGATCTGACTCTTGGCGGGGAGCCGCTGCGCATTGTGGTGGTGGGCCAAGAGTCCGGGCTCGCCAAAGGTCCTTCGGCTGCCATCTTCGGCCGCAAGGTCGACATGGAAACGCGGTACCGGCAGACGTTGAACGGGTCGGGGTTGGAGCGCCGCTATTACGCGCAGGACGGATACCCGGGACGCAATCCCCATATGCGAGGCACGACGACGGCGCTGAGGCTGCTCCTGGGAACCGGTCTCGGTACTGACTCTGAGGGTGAGTTCGTGCGCCCCATCAAGGGGCAACCCTTCCACCTCTTCGACGGCTTTGCCCTGGTGAACCGGCTGCTCTGCTCTGCTGGGCCACCCGGCGGTAGCCAGGGGCGCCCAACGAGCATCATGGCTCGGAACTGCGGCATCCACTTCGCCGCCACACTGTCGATCCTCGAACCAACGATCGTGATCTTGCAGGGCGCCAAGGTCGCCAAGTGGGCGGCCGGTGTTCTTGCTCCGGCGCGACTACAGACGGAATACCTGTATGAGGCCGTCCACGATGGTCGCCGCGTCGTCGTCTGCAGCTTCTCCCACCCTTCCGCTCACGGCTCCGTCAGATGGGGAGATCGACCGGATGCTCCGTACGTCGCGAAGGTGGTCGCCCCAACGTTGCAGGCCGCGCTCCAGCTGAGTGGGAACTCCTGACAAGCAGCAACTGGGTCATAGGCCTACGGCGGCTCGGAGCCGGTCGCGCACCGCGGCGTACGCGGCAGCGCCGTCTCGATCGGGCGCAGGGACCCGGATGAGGGGCGGGTGCCCCATCAGTGGTGTCACGAGATCGCGGAGTGCGTCGTTGAAGGCACGCTGACGCTGGCGGCCGTCCGGGCCGAACCCGATGGCGGGCTTGCTGGCCCGATAGCGATCTGCCTTGTGGGCCCGCGTCTCGCACAAACGCTTGTACCCATCGAGGTCGAATCCGAGAGGCACGTCGTTCGGGTAGAGGCTGAGGGTCACCAGACGATGCGAGGTGAAGTGTTGCTCCTCATCTGTCTCGATGAAGACCCCGCTCTCGACGTGCAGAAAATCGCCTGGAAGGACCGTCGCTTTCTTCGCGGCCTGTTCCGGCTCGATGCCACCGAGGGTCTTGAAGATCTCGTCGAGCACAGGCAGCACTGGAGCGGCTTGTTCAGGCAGGCCCAGGTGCCCGCGCTGGTTGATCCACGGAACTCGGGCGCGCACAAGGACGATCCCATCCGCCGCGGCCGCCGCATGGAAGGCGTTCTCACAGTCACCTCTAGCCATGGTCAGCAGTCTCCTACGTTGAGCCAGATCAGCAGGCGATGATCAACAAGTACCGCCGCTGGCACCCGCCGCAGTACCGATCATCGGAGCCGCTGGCGCAGCGTCGAACGCCAGCGACAGACCGATCCAAGCGGCGATCACGGCCCGCGAATTACTACCGATCGAGTATTCGTTGAACAACGATCGATTGCCCGGCTGTCCGCGCTGAACACGGCGCAGGTGCGCCTTCGGGCGACCATCGTGCAATGTTCATTGTGCCGAGAGGGTCTGTCGCGGCGCTTGAGGCAGAGTCGCCTGGCAACACCGCGACGGTGGGCGGTGGCACGCTGGAGTCATGGACGAGACGGATCTGGCCGAGCTCGCAGTACTGCTGCGCGAGCGCAACCTCGTCGACGAACGCATCGGCCGACTGATCAATCGGCCGATGACCGCTGGTCACGCTGGGGAGTGGATCGCGTCGCGCATCTTCGACATCGCGCTCGAGCCGAGCGCGGTCGCCAAGGCCATCGACGGACGGTTCCGTTCGGGACCGCTGACGGGGAAGAGCGTGAACGTCAAGTGGTACCTCAAGCGTGAGGGCATCCTGGACATGACCGAGGCGGCGGAGCTCGACTACTACCTGGTCCTGACCGGCCCGAAGGCGACCGCGAAGGATGTGCGGACCACTAGGGCCTGGAGGATCGATGCCGTCTACCTGTTCGACTCCCAGCGGCTACTGGCCGAGCAGCACGCCCGTGCAGTAAAGGTCGGAGTCGCATCCGGTGTCCGCGTGGCGCAGTGGCTGGCGGCGGAGATCTACCCGGCCGCAACGAATCCTGCTCTACCCCTGACCGGGGATCAGCGTCGTCAGTTGGCTCTGTTCGGCGGGTGATACCCGCGGCGGCACGCCCGCCCTAGCGGTGGTCGTCTGGTGACATGAACGTGGAGATGTCGGAGCTGGGCACGCACGGCTTCTCCAGTCGGGCGGCGAGTTCCTCCTCGGTCAGCTCCCGAGAGGCCGGCGCTACGTAGTCCGGGTCGTCCCATCCACAGCGGATGCAGGCACCGGCGACCATTCGGTAAGAGCCACAGCTCTCGCACCGGCTCCTCGCGCCGGTCGCCGCCCGCAGGCATATGGCGGTGATCATCGATAGGAAGTGGCTGACCACCGCGACTCCGATGTGTGCGTCGTAGGCGATCGCGTTCTTGGCGTGGGTCAGCCAGTTGACGTAGTCCCACGTCTCACGTGTCAGCTTGGTGCTGTACGAGCGCAGCTGCTTGCTGGAAGGACCCTCGGCTTGATCAGCGATCAGCAGGTTGGTCCAGCCCACGACGTCAGCTGCCTTGGGGGCGTCGCCGCCCTCGGGTATGAGCGCATCGTCGGCCACTTCGTCGGCGTAGGTGACCATCGCCTCGCGCAGTCTCACCCCGACCGCCTGGAAGTCCTCGGCCTCGCGGGCGCCGTCGAGGGACTGACCCGACCGCCTGCTCCCAGAGGCGCCACGCTCGCGGGAGTAGTCCCGCGGCCTCCTCGGTGATCGGGACTTCCTCCCGGCTGGCTATGCGCACCATGAGCCCGACGTGAAAGGTGAGCGCGACGTCGCGGCTGGTGAAGTCTTCCTGCGAGTAGTAGTTGAGCGAGTTGCTGATCGCCCACCAGCGGCTGCCCCTGCAGTGCACGTCCCAGATGTCGTGCAGCACCGAGCCGACCCGCTCGACGGCGACCTTCTCCAAGTGCACCACTGTGTCGTCGGCCATCTGAGCCGCAAAGTAATCGAGGACCTGCTCTCGCTCGAGGTCGGGGGCCTTCACCGTCGGCCCCCCTGATCATCGGCAATCACCTCGCCAGTCTGACAGGGCACTCCGTCACCCGACCGGTCCGCTGGCGTCAACGACCGCTGGCCTGAATGGCTACCGGGCCGGTGTTGAAAAGTAGGTCCGGGCCGGTTGGAAAAGTTCGCTGCGTCTGACAACAGCAAATAGGACCCCGCAAGGGGTCCGCCAGAAACTTTCTCAACTTTCGGGGGGACGCCCTCTGACCTGCGCAAACGCGCGCTCCCCTCCGCGTCCCCCCTCGAAATCGGGCCTTGGGGGGGACGGATGCGGGGACACGTGCTCGCGACCTTTCTTGCCGTAGCTCAACCACGGACGAGAGGAGCGAGGGCGATGAGTGTGGGCGACCAGCTCGGTCTCGACGACAACAGCGAACTGCTTGACCAGGCCCGCAGCAAGTGGCCGGACTGGGTGGCGGCGGACTCCCGGCTCGACGTCGTCGCGGAGTTCGACCACCTCCGCGCATGGCTGCCCTCGGTGGACCGAGACGCATCGGACGAGGTCCTCCTGGCGCTGGCGATGCTGGCTGCCCCGGACGGCGGCGACGACATCGCGGCGGCCGCAGCGCTCGCCAAGTGCCTGCTCCCGGGAGCCTGCCGGCTCGCCGGCTGGTTGAGCACGCTGCCCCCGAGGGAGGTCTTCCGCGACAGCCAACCGGTCGTGGCCGGTACCTGGTCCGCGGTCGCGCGGATCGACGAACTCGTGGCATCTCAGCTGTGGATCGAAGTCCGCACCTTCCCCTGGCGCCGGCTGCGCAAGGTCGCCGCGAACATCTTGATGAACACCCGGGTCGGCGTACTGCGGGAGGTCGGCGACTTCTTCTACGTCTCCCGCGCCGACCGGACCTGGGCCAACACCACCCTCGTCGAGTCCTTCTCCTCCGGCGACCTGGTCGACGTTGCTGGCGGGGGAGCGTGGAGTGCCGGCGCGATGCCGACCGAGCGGGTTGCTGGCGCGTTGTTCCACCGCCCCGAGATCCTGGCCGACAAGTCCGGCCCCGACCACGAGGAGCCGTCGGCCGCCGAGGAGCTGCTGGAGCTGCTCGCGTGGGCGTGCGAGCGCAGCGTCATCAGCGACGCCGATCGTTACCTGCTGCTGTGCCTGGTCGAGGAGGCCGACCGGGTCGAGACCCGCAACCTGACCCGCGGCTACGGCGGCCTGATCGGCAACGAGCTCTCATGCAGGGTCGCGCCTCGCGTCGGGGTCTCCGAGGCCACCGTCCGTCGCCATGCCTCGCGCAGCATGCGTGCGCTCGCCGAGGCCGCCCCGAGGAAGTTCGGCCATGACAGTTGATCGCTCCCGGCGCCCCACGAGACATAGGCAACTGGAGGTGGTGAAGCCCATGGCAAACACCCAGGACGGGCCCCGGACGCCGCAGGAGATCGCCGAGCTGTTCACGATCGCGGGCCGCGAGACCTCGGCGATCCAGCAGCTCACCGGATGCGTCGAGCAGCTGCACGAGGTCCAGGCCGCCAAGCGGGAACTGGCCAGCCTCACCCCGGCCGAGGTCCGGGCCGCCCTGGAGTTCCGCCGCGCCGGTCTCGGGGAGGCCCAGTGAGCATCCAGGCCACTACCCGGCCGGTCGCCGTCGACGACCTCAAGCGCGCCTGGCACGCCGTGAACGCCGGCGACTTCCGCACCGGCGCCGGCACCGGAGCAGGCCCGCGCGGCCGCGGACCCACCGGTGAGACCGCATGGTCCCCGGCGACCGGCGAGCACACCATCGCGGTGCTCGGATGCGCCGGCTCGGTCGGCTCGAGCACCATCGCCCTGGCCGCCGGCCTCGCCGCCGCTGCGCCGGTCCGCGTCGTGGAGTGCTGCTCGGTGACCGCGTCCGGACTCGCCGCGGCGAGCACCGCCGAGCTCGGGCTGCACCCGGCCGACTGGCGCCAGGGCAAGCGCGACCACGTCCTGATCGAGCGCGCCAGCGAGGTGCTGGTCGGCGTCGACGAAGTGCCCCTGCCGACCGAGGCGGAGCACGAGACCCAGCTGACGATCCTCGACGTCGGCTGGGAGGCCGGCCAGTTGCTGGCCACCGACTGCTGGCTCGCCACGGCGGTCCGTGCCGCGGACCAGGTCGTCCTGGTCACCACGGCGACCATCCCCGGGATGCGTCGCCTCGGGGTCGCCATCGACCTGCTGTCCAACCACTGGCAGCCCGAGCAGATCGCCCTCGCGGTCCGCGGCCCCCGCCGCAAGAAGTGGCCCCGCGGCCTCGAGCACGCCGGCGGACCGGCCGTGCGCCGCGCCCTGGACGCGGACCGGTGCGTGGCGATCCCCGAGGACCGCGAGCTCGCGGTAAACGGCCTGGACTCCCGCCCCGTTCCCGCCCCCCTGATCTCGGCAGCACGCGAGCTGCTCGAGCCCGCCCACCTCCTCGTCGACGACACGACCGCCTGACCTCAGGCCAACCAGAAAGGAAGTCCACCCATGGACGTCATGACCGCAACCTCTGTGCTGGCCGCGCAGGTCTGCCCGAAGGCACCCCCGGGCGCCGTCGGACCTACCAACGAGATCACCGGCTACGTGCTGTGGGGCGTCATCGTGCTCTTCGGCCTCGGCATCGTTATCGCCATCGGCGCGATCATCGCCGGCCGCGTGTTCTCCCTGCCCCATGCCTCCAAGGTGGGGGTC
>NZ_JBMCZA010000107.1:90403-99980 GCF_048654705.1 Nocardioides sp. CPCC 206348 | reverse complement strand
GCTGCATCTGATGCGGCGCGCAGCCACGAAGAAGGCCGAAGGCGCCACCGAGTGGGGCCGGGGCCGTCTGCTCGGGATCCTGGTGGCCGCCGGCGTCGTGGCTGCGCTCCTGCTCGGCGGCGTCGGGTACGCGGTCTACCTGGCGCTCGCCGGCATCGGCGACGACGCCAACGCCACGCCGGGAGTGGCCGCGGGCGAGACCGACCGCTCGACCGTGGCCCAGGGCACCGCCCACCGCGACGAGATCGCGGCCGCGCCGATGCTGACCGTCCCGGAGAGCGCCGCCTTCCCGGCCGACAAGGCCAGCGAGACCGCGCCCACTATCAAGATCCCGGCCGGGACCGGCGTGAACGGCCCCGGGTTCGTCATGACCGGGTTCCCCCACACCCCCGAGGGCGCGATCGGGCAGCTCGCCCAGATCGACACCGCGGTCCTGCAGTCGATGAGCCTGCAGACCGCCCAGGAGGTCTACAACACCTGGGCCCTGCCCGGCGGAGTCAGCGCCGAGGACTGGTGGATCACCGTCAGTGTTCGCGCCTTCCTCACCAGCACCGACATGGGCGAGGTCAAGGACCCCAGCGCCTCGGTGACCCTCGAGCCGGCGGCCGCCCTGGTCAGAGGGACCGACGGCCCCGACTGGACAGTCGTCTGCGTGCTGATGAAGGTCACCGCGACCTACAAGCAGGAGGCCCAGATCGCGTTCGCGCACTGCGAGCGCATGCAGTGGGTCGGCGGCCGCTGGATGGTCGCCCCCGGAGCACCGCCGGCACCCGTACCCGCGACCTGGCCCGGCACCGCCCTGGCCAACCAGGCCGGCTGGCGCACCTGGTCGACCGACAACACCACCGACCCCAGCTACTCGGGAGACGAGCACCAATGAGCAACCTGATGACCGACAGCAACTCGCGCGGCAACCTCCTGCGCATCGCCGCCCTGGTGGCCATCGCCAGCCTGGTCGCCACGGCCGTCTGGCTCGGCGCCCGCGGCCGCGCCGACGGCAGCGACAAGACCACCACGGGCGACCCGGCCTCGTCGTCGACGCAGTCCTCCGGCGTCGAGGAGACCGCCCCTGAGACCGCGCCCACCGACGGCGTCGTCATCCCCGGCGGCGCCGACCGGGCCAACGGCTACCCGACCGGATTCCCCCAGACCGACCTGGGCGCCGTGGCGCTGCAGATCGAGGTCGCCAAGGCACAGGTCGGGTTCGACTACGACCAGGCCGTCACCGTCGCCGGCCTCTACGCCGACCCCGCCGACAAGGCGGTCTTCGAGGAGCGCGCCCGCGACGCCGTCGCGCTGCGCCGCCAGCAGACCGGCGTCCCCGAGGACGGCGACGTACCCGCGCCCGCGTCGTACGCCGTGACACCGATCGCCTACACCCTCGAGGCGCTGGGCACCGAGTACTACGCGGTGAACCTGCTGAGCTACGTCACGCTCACCACCGCCGACGGCGAGGTCAAGGACGGCCTGTACGCCGGCACCCAACTCATGCGGTGGCTCGAGGTCGATGGTGTCTGGGACTGGCGGCTGGTCCAGGGCAGCTCCCAGGACATCGAGCACCTGGTCCAGCAGGGCCAGCCGCAAGCGGTTGCCCCCAACACCCCGGAGTTCAAGCAGGCCGGCTGGGTGCCGATCAACGGAGCTGCGCAGTGACCGCCCCGACGACCCGCCCGTCCCGCACGGGTCGCGGAAGCCTGATCCGCATCGGGATCGGCGCACTCGCGGTCCTGCTGTTCACCACGCTCCTCGGCGCAGCCTCGACCTTGCAGCCGCCGGCCGCAGCGGCCGCCGACACCGCGATGTCGACGACGCTGAGCACCGCAGCGCCGGCCGTGTCCGCACCCGCCGAGACCGCCGGCCACCTCCCAGCGCGCAACCTCAAGCAGGGCTGCCCGGGTCCCGACGCCCTGTGCGACCTCGGCGGCGACGCGCTCGAATGCGCCGAAGACCCGATCGACTGCGGCAAGGACGCAACTGACGGGGTGACGGACGGCGTCACCGGTGCACTCGACGGCCTCGGCGGGCTCGCCGAGGACCTGCCCAGCCCCGGCAACCTGATCCCGGACGGGCTGCCCGGCTGCGGCCTGCTGGACGCGGTCTGCGACGGGCTGGGCAGTCTCCCCGGCGTTCCTGGGCTCCCGAACCTCGGCGACCTATTCGGAGGCGGGATCCCCGGCCTCGGCGACATCCCGAACCCGTTCGAGGCCATCGGCGACGTCATCGCCAAGGCCGCTGCCGACGCCTGGACCGCGGCCATGCTGGCGATCTGGAACAGCGGCCTGTTCGTGCTGCGTATCGTGCTCACGTTCAGCGAGCTGTTCTTGACCCCCGACCTGCGCGCCGACGGGCCCGGCAAGGACGTCTACACCTTCACGCTCTGGCTGGCGCTCGCCATGGTGGTCATCTTGGCGATGATCCAGCTCGGCGCCGCGGCCTTCAAGCGCGAGGGCAAGAGCCTTGCGCGCGCCTTCATCGGTGCCGGCCAGTTCGTCATCGTCTGCGCCTGCTGGTTCGGATACTGCGCGATGATCGTGGCGGCCTGCGGTGCCCTCACCCGGGCCCTGATGAAGTCGCTGCTCAAGGTGCAGACCTGGCCCGACTGGGACCCCCTGGGCGGCCTCGGCGCCGAAGACATCTCCGACGCGGCGGTGGCCACCGTGCTGGCCTTCCTCGGGATCTTCCTCTGGCTGGCCGCCATCGGGCACATCCTGGTCTACCTCGCCCGCGCAGCCTCGCTCCTGGTCCTGACCGCCACCGGCCCGCTGTCCGCAGCCGGGTTGGTCTCGGACTTCACCCGCTCCTGGTTCTGGAAGAGCCTGCGCTGGTTCCACGCCGCGGCGTTCACGCCCGTGCTGATGGTGATGGTGCTCGGCATCGGTGTACAGATGTCCAACGGTGTCGCCACCCACCTCGCCGACGGCGCGCAGAAGTCGGTCGGCACCGCACTCCCGGCGGTCATGCTGATCCTGGTCAGCGTCGTCGCACCGCTGGCGTTGTTCAAGCTGCTGGCCTTCGTCGACCCCGGCACCCCCTCGGGTGCGTCGTTCCGGCAAGGCATGGCGATCCAGGGCGGCCTGCAGGGACTACTCGGCGGCGGGGCGTCCGGTGGCGGCTCTTCGGCGGCTTCGGCCATGGACCCAAGCGGCCGGTCGGGCGGCGAGCAGAGCGCCGAGGCGTCCACGGGCGACCGGTTCAACAAGTCCACCCAGGGCGTCCTGGGCAGCTTCGGCCCCGTCGGCCAGGCGATGTCGACCGGCATGGGCTGGATCAACAGCGCCGGCGCCAAGGCCACCTCGCTGATGTCGGATGAGTCCAACCAGGCCGGTGTCGGGCAGAGCACCTACGGGCCCGACTTCAGCGGGCTGGGCGGCAGGCAGTCCGGTGGCCAGTCCGGGGATCAGTCCGGCGGCAGCCACCCCGGGTCGCAGAACAGCGGCGACGACGACCCGCCGAGTCCGCCGATGCCGCCTGCACCTCCCACTCCGCCGACCCTGCCCACGGGCGGTGGCCCCGGCGGCGGCTCCGGCGGCCAGGGCGGCTCCTCCGGTGGAGCAGGTGGCGCGGGTGCCGCACCCAAGACACCCGCTGCTGGCGGCGGGGGAGCGGCTGGCGGTGCCGGGGGCGCCGGAGCAGCTGGCGGAATCCCCCCGGTCGCGGTCTAACCCGATTCGCGCAACCCCGGTACGGACCCCGACGAGATGGAAGGAACCCATCGATGACCACCTACGCCGACTACCAGCGCGACCGGATCGGCTGGTTCTTCGGACTATCCGGAGGCCAACTGATGTTCTTGTCGCTGGTGAGCCTGCCGGCGTTCTGGGCGATCAGTCGCGGAGCTTGGTTCTCCGCCCTCTTGTTCGCCATGGTCTGGCTGTTCGCGCTGGCCATCACCATCATTCCGGTCCGGGGCCGCTCGGCCACCGGCTGGGTGTTCGCCTCGACGATGTACGCCGTCGGCGGTCTGCTCGGATGGACGTCGTTTCGGGCCAAGGCCTCCCAGGGTCGCGCCGAGGACCTCGACACCCCGGACCTGCCCGGTGTGCTGCAGGGCATCCAGATCCACGACGGGCCCCCGCACGGCTCGCAGCTGCAGCGGGTCGCGATCATCCAGGACCACGCGACCAAGACCTGGGCGGTCACCGCCGCGATCGTCCACCCGGGCATCGGCATGAAGGACCTCGAGGAGCGCACCCGTTACGGCGAGGGGCTCGCCGGGCTGATCGACGTCGCCGGCCGCACCGAGAAGGTCGAGGAGATCCTCTTCATGGTGCGCACCGTCCCCGAGGACGGCGCCGAGCGGGAGCTGTGGGTCAACAAGCATCGGCGCCCCAACGCCCCGGAGCTGTCCGAGCTCGTCAACAGCGACCTCGCCCACGGACTGACCCGGGCCTCGGTCCGCACCGAGATGTTCGTGACCATCGTCGTTCCCGAGACCCGGATCACCCGGTCGGCCAAGGAGTCCGGCGGTGGCCTTGAGGGCCGGTGCCGGGAGATCTATCTCCTCATGGCCGAGATCGAGGCCCAGCTGCGCGGTCCCATGGGGATGACCTCGGTGCGGTGGCTGACCAGCCCCGAACTCGCACTGGCGAGCCGGACCGGGTTCGCTCCGGGCGACCGTGCCGGCATCGTCGAGGCGCTGGCGATGCGGGAGAAGGACGCGAGAGTCAACGCCGACGTCCCCTGGGCGATGGCCGGACCCTCTGGCGCCGATGCCACGGTGCGGCACTACAGCCACGACGCGTGGAACTCGATCAGCGCCACCATCAAGCTGCCCAGCCGTGGCGCGGTGATGGGGGCGCTGGCGCCGATCCTCACCCCGAGCGAGTCCGGCGAGCGGCGCTCGTTCCTGGTCGCCTACCCGGTGGTGTCGCAGTCGAAGGCGGACCGGCAGTCCGGCAACGCCGAGTGGGCAGCCGACCTGGCCGAGGGGATGAACGAGAAGCTCGGCCGAAAGACCCGTGCCAAGCAGCGCGACGAGGCCTACAAGGCCCGCGGTCTGGACGCCAAGCTGGCCCGCGGCAACGCGCTGACCCGGCCCTACGCCGTGTGCACGGTCACCGTGCCCAAGACTCTGCGGATCACCGAGTTCGGCCGCCGGCTGGACGCCTCGGTGCGCCGCGCGGGGTTCGCGCCGCTGCGGCTCGACCTCGCCCAGGACACCGGGTTCGCCGCCTCCACCATCCCACTGGGCACCAGCCTCACCCGGTCCGGAGACGCCTGATGTCCACCCCCGCACGGCGCAACCGCCGCAGCGCCAAGGCGGGTCGGGACATGGCGGCGCTGTTGTCGGACTTCGGCCACGACCTGCTGACCACCCCGGCCCCGGCCCGCGAGGCCAAGGAGCCCCGATCCTTCAAGTACGCCCCTCGGCGGGGCGCAGCACGACCCGGTCGCGGCTGGGCGCCAGCCAAGGCCCCGGCCCAGGCGTGGCGGATGACCAGCGATCAGTCACCGGTGCTCTGGCCCTTCGTGTCAGCCCCCGCACTGCCCCCGACCGGGGCTCAGATGGGCGTCGACCAGCTCTCCGGCGGCTCCTTCTACTGCGACCCGTTCGGATGGGTGCTGCGCGACGACGTCACGGCGACCAACCCGAACATCTTCCAGTTCGCCAAGCCCGGCACCGGCAAGTCAGGCACCACCAAAGCCTTCTGCAACCGGATGATGCCGTTCGGCTACCGCACCCTGGTCCTCGGCGACCCGAAGGACGAGTACGAGTCGCTGTGCCGAGCGCACGGCGTCGAGCCGTTCGTCATCGGCCCGGGTCTGCCGGCCCGGATCAACCCGTTGGCGATGGGCCCGCTCGGACACGGCTGGGAGAAGCTCTCGGCCGAGGAAGCGCAGCGGCGCACCACGATCATCTTCAAGCGCTGGCTCGTGCTGGTCCGCGGGCTCGTCGGCAGCATGAAGATCGACGAACAACGACGCGTGCCCTTCGGGCCCGACGAGAGCGACGTCGTCCGCAACGCTCTGCAGATCCTCACCGGCTACGCCGCCGGGAACTCCTCGCTGCGCGAGACAACGATCCCGCAACTGTGGGAGCTGCTGCGCGATCCGTCTGAGGACCTCGTCAAGGCTTGCGAGTTCGGAACGAGACGGCAGTTCCTTGACGAGACCAGGCTGCTGCGCAACGCGCTCGGCGAGCTGGTGACAGGCACCCTGGCCGGCCTCTTCGACGACTTCACGAACGTCGAGGTCGACTGGCGGGCACCGATCCAGTCGTTCAGCCTGTCGCGTCTCGATGGCCTGGGCGACGAGGCCGTGGGCATCGCGCTGCTGTGCATGAACTCGTGGGGCCGCGGGCTTCGCGAGATCGCCGAGCCGGGGGATCTGCGCATCGTCGTGCGTGACGAGGTCTGGAAGCAGATGCGGCTGGGCGTCGCCGCAGTCATGAGCTTCGACGCCGACCTGCGGCTCTCGCGAGGCATGGCCGGCAAGGGCGGCGACATCCAGTTCGCCAACCTCCACAAGCCCTCCGACCTGCTCTCGGTCGGTGACGCCGACTCTCAGGCCACCATGATCGCCAAGGACCTGCTCGAGCTGGCCGACATCAAGATCCTCGGCGGCCAGAAGCCGAGAGTGGCGCGCGAACTCGACTCCATGCTCGGCCTCGGGCCGATCGCCCAGGACATGGTCTCGGGGTGGGCGATGCAGGACAAGGGCCGGGCTCTGTGGTGCATCGGCGAGGCCACCTACAAGGTCCAGACCGTGCTCCACCCGCTGGAGAAGGAGCTCTATTACACCAACGAGGCCATCGAGGCCGCAGGTTAGAAGTTCCGATGAATTCTGACGATTCCAGCCGGAACATAAGCGCCCTCGGGACTGATCTGTAGTGAAGAAGCTGCTGCTCGCCGGGCTGCCCCTCCTGATCATCGTCGCCGGCATGCCGATCCTGGCCACCCTGATGGTGCTCATGAGCACCACCGCGGCCGCCGAGTGCCGCACCCAGACCAGCCAAGGAACAGCACCGACCGCGCTCGGCGACCTCGGCAACATCGACGGGCCGATCGGCGGCCCGGTCCAGGGTCAGATCGGCGTCGCCTCGGCGAACATCCCCACCCGTTCCGGCCCGGACGGCTTCCGAGCCTCGATGCCCAAGGTCCTCTCGACCAACCCGGACTTCGTGACCCTCAGCGAGCAGAGCGCTCGCAGCCTGGGCTTCATCGAGTCAGCCGCCCCCGGCTACTCGGCCTACCGCGCGCCGGCGGAGAGCGGCGCCGACGCGATCGAGTCGATGGGCAACGTCGTGCTCTGGAAGAGCGACACATGGGCCCTGAGAAGCTCCGGGCGGGTCAAGCTTGCCGACGACGACAAGACCTTCTACAACGGGCGCCCGGTCACCTGGGACCGGCATGCCACCTGGGCGCTGCTGGAACGCAAGAGCGACGGCGCCGTGGTGTCGATCATCGCGACCCACCACATGACAAACCCGCACAAGTACCCCCGCCAGCACGGCAACCCGCCGCTGACCCGGCCCCAGCAGTACGGCGCCGGCATGGACATCCTGCTGCAGCTGCGCAACTCACTCGCGACCCACGGCCCGGTGCTCATCGGCGGCGACATGAACACCCACGCCTCCTACACCGACCTCCCGTGGGCGGCCGCGGCGAAGATGAGGGCCGCCGGTTACGGCTGGCAGAACCACGCCGTCGACTTCATCTTCTTCCCCCAGCACCAAGGCGTGCGCCTCGAGCGCGGCTGGTCCGGGACCATGGTCTCCGACCACCACTGGATCGCCGCCCGGCTGGCCATGAACGGCGCCGGCCCCGAGGACGCGCCCACCTCCGACACCGAAACCGGCGACGGAGCCGTGCCCGCCGCGCACACCGCCACCGGCGGGCCACCGACCGGCGACGTGCTGTCCCAGCTGATGCGGCTGCAGTTCGCGTCCAACTACCCGGCGCTGACCGCTGAGCAGGCCCGCAACGCGATCACCATCGCCCAGGTCGCCCGCGACCTCGAGATCCCCCGGTACGGCCTGCAGATCGCGATCGCCACCGCAATCCAGGAGTCCAAGCTGGTCAACCTCACCGCCGGCGACCGCGACTCCGCCGGCCTGTTCCAGCAGCGCCCCTCCGCCGGCTGGGGGAGCCGCGCGGAGATCACCAACCCCGTCCTGGCCGCCCGCGCCTTCTTCGGCAAGGCCCAGCACACCGCGAACCCCGGCCTCCTCGACATCCCCGGCTGGTCGAAGATGCCGCTCACCCAAGCCGCACAGGCCGTCCAGATCTCGGGCTACCCCGACGCGTACGCCCAGTGGGAAGACGTCGCCGGCGACATCACCGACCTGCTCGGCCCAGATCTCCCAGTCCTGCCCGGGTCTGACTCCGGGGGCTCCACCACCAACGTCGCCGGCTGCCAGGACGACACCGTCAACCCGATCACCGTCGGCACCCTCAACCTGCTCGGTGCTGGCCACACCGACGGCAAGCCCGGCGGCGGCGGTGAGAAGGCCGGCTACGAAACATGGGACAAGCGACTCCCGGGCGCGATGCGCACGATCGAGAACGCCGGCGTCACCATCGCCGGCCTTCAGGAAGTGCACGGCCCCCAGGCCACGGCACTGGCCGAGCGGTACGCGGCGAAGTGGGGCATGTACCCGGCCACCGGCAAGGCGCAGAACAGGGTCATCTGGGACCGCAACGAGTGGGAGCAGACCGACGCCCGCCTCGTCCAGATCCCCTACTTCGGTGGCAAGGACGTCGGGATGCCCCTGGTCCAACTGACCGGTGCCGCCGACAGCCCGCACGCCGGTCAGGTGATCTGGGTCTGGAGCATCCACAACCCGGCCAACACCAACGGGGACGCCGCCGCGCACCGCAAGGAGGCGCTGCGTCGTCAGCTGGCCACAATGACCGGCCTCGCCGGCACCGGAACACCCGCGGTGATCCTGGGCGACTTCAACGACGGCAAGGACGGTCAGAACGCCTCCCACTGCGCCCTCACTCCCGAGCTCAGCAACGCCTTCGGCGGGTCGGCGGAGCCGTGCAAGGTGCCCAAGAAGGACGCGCCGATCGACCACGTCTACGGCACCAACCTCACCTGGGCCAACGCCAGCGTCGACAACAGCACCCAGACCAGCAAGATCGCCGACCACCCGCTGGTGGTCGCCACCACCTCCGGCAGCAGCGCCGGCTGCGCCGTCGCGACGGAGACCAACTACAACCTCGGCCCGGTCAAGCCGCAGCTGACCCAGCTGGTCAACGTCCTCGGCCCGATGTTCGACATCAAGACCGTCGGCGGCTACCGCGAGAGCGCCACCGACCCCAACGGACACCCCGCCGGGCTGGCCGCGGACTTCATGGTCCCGCTGAACTCCGCAGGCCGAGCCCAGGGCGACCGGCTCGCGACCTACGCCAAGGCCCACGCCAGTGAGCTCGGGATCGACTACCTCATCTGGTACCAGCGGATCTGGTCCGTCGTCCGCGCATCCGAGGGCTGGCGTTCCATGGAGGACAGAGGCAGCGAGACCGAGAACCATCTCGACCACGTCCACATCAACGTCAAGCCGGGCGCCTCCGTGCAGCCCGTGGGCCTCGACGGAGCGGCCTGCGACGAGGTCGTCTACCCGGTGCCGTCA
>NZ_JBMCZA010000107.1:73152-90393 GCF_048654705.1 Nocardioides sp. CPCC 206348 | reverse complement strand
GCCCACGCCGGCACCATCGAGATCGACACCACCCAGGGCTGGGCCGGCCCGCAGCTAGTCAAGGTCACCACCGGCGCTGGGTCACTGACCACCTGGTACGCCCACATGCAGACCGTCACCGTCAGCCGCGGCCAGACCGTCGCCGCCGGCGAAGCGATCGGCCAGGTCGGCAAGGAGGGCAACGTGTCCGGCTGCCACCTGCACTTCGAGGTCCACCTTAAGAACGGCTCCATCTACGGCTCCGACAACGTCGACCCGTCGACGTGGCTCGCCGAGAACGCCTCCCGTCCGACACAGGCCGCGTGATCGCACCCGACCCTCCCCGGGACATAGGAGACCAGCCAGACACACAGAAGGAGGCGGACAGCCCGTGCAGCGTGAGCGACGACGAGACCCCTACCCCTGGACCTGGGAGATCCCGACAGCGGTGATGCTGGCCACCCTGTTCGTGATCATCATCGGCATTCAGCTCGGCCGTTCGGTCGCCAACCTCCTCGCTGGCGCCGGCTGGACCTGGCCCGACGCCAATGCCGGCACCTTCCCCTCCCCGATCGGAACCGCCTTCTGGACCAGCCTGCCCGGTGTCCTCACCGGCCACGCGGATGCAGGCCTGCCCAGCCCGACCCCCGACGGCCTCGCCGGCCGCGGCCTGGTGTGGACCGGCCTCGCCCTCACCGAGATCGCCCTGCTGACGGCCACCATCTGGGTCGGCGTCTACGCCTACCAGCGCTGGGGTCCCGGACGGATGCGCGGCATGGCCACCTCCGCCGAAGCCGAGAAGCTCCTGGGCGTCACCCGGCTCCGCAAGGTCGCCGGCATCGTCCGACCCGACCTCTACGGCAAGCACGCGGCCGCCGAGCCGGTGCACCGCACCGCCGGCGACGCCACCGACCGCCCCGGGCCCGCGCTCGGCCAGGGGCTCAGCCCCTGGCTGCTCGACCGCCGGCTGACGAAGGAGGAGCGATGAAGCTGAGGGTCGACCCCTGGGACGTCGGCTGGCGCATCGGCAGCGCCCACGAGCCCCGCGGCGGTGACCTGTGGGTGCCGTGGGACCGCACCGCCGGCGTCATCGGCCCCCAGGGCTCCGGCAAGACCCTCGACCTGCTCACGCCGGCACTTCTAAGTGCGCCCGGGGCCGCGCTGGTGACGCTGACGAAGGTGGAGGACCTCCTGCTCAGCCTGACCGAGCGGTCCCGCGAGGACCGACCCTGTGTCGTACTCGACCCGTTCGGCCTGGCCGAGGGCGTCGTCGACGAGTTGATCTGGGACCCGATCGCCGGCTGCGTGGATCCGAAGGTCGCCGAACGGCGCGCCAAGGCCTTCACCGCCGGCACCGTCAAGGGTGCGATCAACGGCGGCACCGGAGACGAGGCGGCCAGGTTCTACGCCGCCGAATCCGCGAAGGTCCTGCAGGGCTACTTCCATGCCGCGGCGCTGACGGGGAAGACCCTCGAGGACGTCTTGCAGTGGGTGGCCAACCCTGGCGCCGCCACCCAGCCGATGGAGGTCCTGCGCCGACACCCGCACGCCGAGGCGTTCTGGCACGGCCTCCTGCACGGGGCGCTCAACGGCGACGACCGCACCGCCGGCAACACCGTGACGACCGTCCAGCAGGCCGTGTCGCTGTTCTTCCAGGCTGACATCCGGCGCCGGTGCATCCCCAGCCCCGGACACCCGGCCACCGATCTGGCCGACGTCATCCGCCGACGCGGCACGATCTACCTGCTGGGCCGCGAAGACCCCTACGCCTCGGCCAGCCCGCTGATGACCGCGGTGGCCGAGCACGTGCTAGACACGGGCCTTCTGCTGGCCAACAACTCCCCATGGGGCGGCCGCCTTTGCCCGCCGCTGCTCTCGGTGCTCGATGAGCTGCCCTCCACCGCGCCACTTCCGACGCTGCGCACCAGGATGGCCAACGAGCGAGCACTGGGGCTCTCCTTCATCTGGGCGGCCCAGACACGACCGCAGCTGACGAGCATCTTCGGCGAACACGAGGCCCGCGCCCTGCTCGGACTCACCAACGCCCTGGTCATGTTCGGTGGTTCGAAGGATGTCTCGTTCAACCAGGAGATCTCCGACCTGCTCGGTACGGTCCGCATCGGCCGCGTCTCTCACTCCAGCGGCGGGTTCAACGGAGGCGGCCGCAGCTTCTCCGGTGACGACATCCCCATCATGAGGCCAGAGGAGGTCCGCCAGCTCCCCGAGCGGCAGGCCCTGGTGATCGCCGAGAACGGCAAGCCGATCATCGCCAAGCTGACCCGATGTGTGGAGGGCAGGGCCGGCGAACGACTGCTGGCCGATCAGCGCGCCCTGCGTGCTCGGCTGACCAACGACCGGCGCATGGTCATCACCCCTGAGGCACGAGCCACCGCCGCCCTGGTCGAGGCCCGCCGACTCGGGTTCCTCGACGACGTCGGGAGCGAGCTGTGACCATCGACCCGCAGACCCGCCGGTCAAACGCGGCGCCGATGGTCTACCCGTTCCCAGTCCCCGGGGATCAGGTTCGCCTGGCCTACCGCGAGCTCCACATCGCCGTCAACGGCACCGAGGATGAGCAGAAGGCTCTGGGCAACCACACCCTGCTGCCCCGCCCCTGGGAACCGGCCACCTGCCTGGACCCCGCGCTGCGGCAAGAACTGTGGCAGTGGCTCGAGGAGGTCGTGATCTGGCTCAACCACGATTACGCGTGGGACGTCGCCGGCCTCATCCCGAACTGCTGGCCACTGCACCCGCACCTGGTTCACGAGATCGCGGTCCTGGCCGACCAGCGTCGGCGTGCCAGCCTGGCCAAGACGAGCGACGCGCTCGAGGAGTGGCACCGCTACTGCCTGCCCGCGTTCGCCGACCGGATGCGCAACCGGCTGCGCGCTCACTGCGACGACGAGCACAAGCGGTGGCCGGGCAGGCCGCGCCACAACGAGCACATCGCCGAGACCAACGCCCAGCGCCGTGAGGACGCCTTCGCGCTCGACGTCGACGCGCTGCCCGCCAGCCGACGCACGCGCGACCAGCAGGAGCCGCCCGGGCAGCCGCGCTTTGGTCTGGTCGACCTCGACACCGGTGAGATTCGCGACGACAAGTTCGACCCAGGCGCCGAGCCGCGGACCCGGACACAGAAGGGTCCACGTGTCTGACTCACACAAGAGCATCGGCGGCGCTGCGACCCGCATCGTCGGGGACGGTACGCGGCTGGAGAGACGCGCCTTCGGGAAGCCAAGGCGGCCGCACGAACCCTCAGACCCTCCATTGGCAGCCGGCTGTCGACATCTGAACCTCAGCAGGGGCGGTTTCGCAAGCCGTCGGCCAGCGCCCACCTTGCCGAATGCGGCTCCGTAAGGGGCGATTCGAGGTTCGGCGTGCGTGGGCAGCAGATACTCCCCAGCGATCGATCGGCTCCGTCCCTACCCTGTGGCAGCAAGGTCCCGCCACCCGGGAGCGCTGTCGGCGGGCGCGATTGAGCTCGTTACAGAGAAGCGCTATAGGCGTCGAGCACAGCCTTGGGGAGTCGACCACGGTCTGACACCTGGTGTCCGTTCTCCTTTGCCCACGCGCGGACAGCGGCCAGATCTACCGCGGAGTTCCCGGAGTTCTTGGGTCGCGCAGGGCGGGTCGCAACTGAACGCCGGCCACTCACCTTGGTGCCAGCCTCGACGTACGGACGCAGAGCCTTCTCCAGGGCTTTTCGGTTCTTGTTGCTGAGGTCGATCGCGTATTCGGTTCCCTCGAATGCGAAGCGAACTTCGCTTGCATTTGCGGAGCCGTCGAGATCGTCGCTGACCTGAACGATAGTGGTCTTTGCCATGGCGGGATCGTCCCGCCTCGTTTCTCAAATGTCCAACGGCAGTGCGGCCGGACTAACTCAGATGCTGGGCCGCGGGCCAGACGCTGACCACCGGCAGATGCCAGGAACGACGTCCTTCGGTAGATGCGGACGGCTCTTCGGCGACTCGGTCGGGCTGGCGTCATGGTCCGCTGGCGGAATGACGCACTCACCGCGGCGGATGAGGCTGCTCGCGGCCGCCGGCCGGTCAGCAGCATGACTCCTCAAATGTGCTGCTTCAACCACTCCGGCATGTTGGGGTCATCGACCTCCCAGGAGGCTTCCAACTGCTCGTCTTCCGACCAACTGTTTTCTTTGCCGTCAAAGAACTTCTGCCTGTGGCATTTGTACTTGGAAACGACGCTTCCTTCGAGCCTGTACTCGTTCCAGTAGTAGTTTTGCTTGCCGTAGCCGTTCCATTCGTTCGTGGTGTAAATCGTCGCCATATGTTTCACCCTTTCGCTCTCGGAACGTTCGTCTTCCGTCGCATCCGCGGCACAACCAGGCATGACCGATCGTGCAAGGTCAGTCGGGGGTGTATGCGTCCACAGTGAAACGATATTGGAGAGTGCTCGGTGCAACTTGACGTCGGTCATGGCAAGTCACCTGGCGAAACAGGCCGACCCTCCCCATGGTTCGCCACACGCGGTGAGGCACTACGCCTGACGCTAGACCTACTCGCTGTCCCGCGGCCTCGCGGCGGAAGGACGCAACGTCGAGTCACCCGTGATGTTCACGGCTAGGTTTTCCACATGTGTCCATCACGCAGCGTTCTGTACCTCGACTTCGACAACGTGTTCAGCGGATTGCTCAAGCTCGACCCGAAGCTGGCATTGCGCTTTGTCGAGGAGCCGCAGATATGGCTCGACGGCTTGGCGGCCGGATCACAGGACGAATCGTCGCGCCGCTGGCTGGTGCTCCGCTGTTACATGAATCCTGCCGGCTGGGTACCGCACCCGAACATCGAGGGCACGAGGCTCTACTTCTCGCGGTTTCGCCCGTTCTTCACTGACGCGGGCTTCGAGGTCGTCGACTGCCCTCGCCTGTCGCACACAAAGAATGGCGCCGACATCCGCCTAGTGATCGACGCTGTGGAGGCCCTTCGTGCGGACGTGCACTACGAGGAGTTCGTAATCGCTTCTGGCGACTCCGATATGACTCCGCTCATCGTTCGCCTCCGGGCCTCGGACAGAAGGATCACGCTTCTCTCGCCGTCGGACTCCGCTGTGGTGCTTGCGGCCGTTGCCGACCGATTGATCGGCGGCGAGGAACTTCTCGAGATGCTCGAGTACCCGTCGGCCGAACTAGCAGATGTGCGAGGTGTCGGAGCTGACGAGCATCTCGGGCTCGATGGGCAGGCGCCGCAAGACGTAGGCACGGACGGCTCGCTAACCGAAGCGGAGGGCAGGGCAAGGTTCGCGGAGATTGTGCAAATCCGCTACGCGGAAGCATCTGAGCCTATGAACCTTGCTTCGCTGGCTCACGAACTGCGGCGTGAGCTGGGGGCGGTTGCTGCCGATAGCCAGTGGTTTGGATACGGCGGCTTCGCCAGAGCGCTCCAGGCACTCAACCTGGCCGGGGTGCGGATGTCACAGCACTTCATCTGGGACAGCACCCGACACACCGCGGTGGCGCCCGATGAGGAACTCCAGCAGCGACCGACGTTGCCTGAACCGGTGGACCGCGTGACCCAGGCGCTGAAGTTGCCTTCGCTGCCGGACCAGAGCTGGCACCACGTGCATGATTCGCTCGCCGCATTTGTGGCCTCATACGAATTCAATCTGACGGAGGCAACGCGCTGGTCCCGAGACCGCCTCGCGGAGAAGGGAGTGCGTGTTAGCCGCCAAGCCGTCGGCGTCGTCGTTCGCGGCGCCGCATACGGCGGCTGTCCGCTATACCGCCAACCGTCGCCGCGGGCCGAAGAGATCGCCGAGGCATTCGTAAACAACGTCCTCAGCCGTGCCGAAGCAGCAGATGTCGACCTGTCTTCGGAGGACATCGAGGTGGTTCGGAGGTGGTTCGGCTCGCTCCGCCGTGACGACGTAGCGACCCCGGCCCCGGCATTGTGACTTGCCCTGTCGCGGCGAAAAGACTGTGAGGATCGCGGCAATCCCGGATGGCTCGACAGGGCGCTATTCGTTTAGTTCAGGTCTGGATAGCCTCGGCGTGTGAACTTGCGGCTTGACCAGACTGTCGACCTGCCGGACGGGCGGCCCTCGGATACGCCGAGGTAGGCGATGCGGCGGGCGCGCCCCTACTGCACTTTCACAGCAATCCTGGCTCGCGGCTCGACTTCGCCTTCGCGCAACACGACGAGGCGCTCCTTGAAGCTGGAGTGCGCCTCATCGGGGTCGACCGCCCAGGCTACGGACTCTCTGACCCCAAGCCGGGTCGCGGGCATGCCGACTGGCCCGCGGATGTGAGTGCCCTGGCTGATTCGTTGGGCCTTGATCGCTTTGCCGTGCTCGGATACTCGCGGGGCGGACGCTACGCCCTCGCATGTGCCGCGCTGATACCCGAGCGGCTGACGGCGGTCGGCATGTTGAGCACCGGTACTACCCCCGACATGCCCGGTTATGCCCGCGCCTTCCCTCGCCTGGCGAGGATGGACTTCGCGTTTGCCCGTCGTGCGCCGGCCCTATGGACCAGGGTCACGAACTCGGCTGTCAGGCGCGGCAACAAGAACCCAGCGGCGGTGTTGACACCGTTCAAGCTCGTCCTGCGCACTCCGGCTGACCGGACCCTCATGGCCTCGTACCCTCACGAGCTCGCGAGAACCATCATCGAGGCCGCACGACAGGGCCCGACGCAATGGCGATTTGAGGAGACCAACCAGCCTGACCCGCTCGACTTCGACGTCGACGAAGTGAAACTACCGGTGAAGATCTGGCACGGGACCGCCGACACGCTCGTTCCCATCGTGCAGGCTCGCCACCTCGCAGATCGCCTCGCCTCCGCCGAGCTCGTGGAACTGCCCGGCGTCGGGCACCTGCACACGCCTGAACGCGTATCGCAGATCGCCAGCGAACTAACCCGACCCAAGTAGTGCAGAGCCGAGTGTGTGACCCCAGCACCAGAAGCTCATAGCCCCCCTCGCGGAATGATGCACCTTCTCTGAGTACACATGGCCGCTGATGAGTGCGCTAGCCCGGAGTTCCCACCCACCTCCACGCGAAAATGGGCTATCAGCTGTCTAACCCGCGGCCGGTTCCACGTAGTCACACCTATCAGCGCAGCCCGAGGCGAGAATCGCACTCTGAGAACCGCACGGGTGACTCTGTACCACCAGAGGGGGGGTCGTGTGGCGAGCCCGCGTACCGAAGACGCATCCGCTTCACGGTCGGCCCCCGAACGGGGACGGCGGCACGTCAAGTTGGACACCTACCTCGGCCGCGGCCGCAGCGAGCTCCTCAGCCGTTCGGGCCGGCATCGGCACGGCTTCCCACGGACGGTCCTGGCTGAACACCAGTCCCTTGCCGGTCTGCGGGATGAACAGCGCGACCGCTCCCCGAGTCGGGTCCGTGCCCGGAATGATGTTGAAGTCGTATCCGGCAGGGTCTCCGCCCTCTGGGACCGACATCATCATCGTCATGTCCCCGTCAGTCACCTCGACCGACGTGACCTCCATCCGGTTTGGACCGACCTTCATGTAGTCCCCGATGAAGAAGAAACCTTCCTGCGTCCCTTCCACTCTCATCGTGATACCGCCGACGCTCGGGACGACTCCGAAGGAGGTCAGGAACTGCATTGAAGACATCATCCGAAACGACAGCCCAAGCGCATCCGGCCCGCGGTCGCCCATGCGGGTCTGGAAGACCTCGAACGCAGCCAGGTCGCCGGCCCAAACCCGGCCGGCCTCCCGTGGCCCGTCGATGTGTCCACCGCCGACGTTCCACAGCCGCGCCGGGGATATCGCAGCGACGACGAACTCCGCATCCGCTTCGCCGAGGAGGTGCTCAAGCACTTCGTCGACCAGTCGTTCGCGGACTGTGACGAGGCGCTCGACGACCCGGTCCGGGTCGTCACCAGTCACGCCGACCACGAGGTCCGGACGCAGGATGACCATCTTCGGCAGAGCGCTCAGGTACAGGTTCCGGCTGCGTCCCTCGGCGACTCCGCCGCGGGTGTACGTCACCTTCGAGTCCGCGACCATCGTCACGTGCCCGTCCTCGATACCGGCAACCACCAAGCTCACCGCTCGACCGTACGACCTCACCCGGGCATAGAGGCCAAGAACGACTAACCGACTAGCGCCGGTGGGCCTACAATGCTTCCTCGTCGACCGCCCGGAGAAGCTCGTTCGCCACCTCGCGTGTCACGACCTGCAGGCGTCCGCCGACGTAGCCATAGAGCTTCCGGAGGCGCACATCAGACAAGAACACCTCGATCCCGGTTTCGTAGAGCTGGGGGTTCCGGGCCTGCACCAGACCCCACACGGCTGGCTTATCCGGGTCGGGCACCTCACGAGTGTCGTCGCGTCTGTCGCTCATCCGGCGGTAGACCGCTACCCGCAGCCACGGGCAGACCTCCACGGCGTACTCCACGCACTCCCGATGGCCCATTGCCTCCGCGATGAACCGCCCCTCCTTCAGCGAGAGGGGCTCGCCGACCGCCCACCAGATTCCGCGCTCGACGGCCTCGCCGCACATCGCGCAACGGCCAGCAGCAATCAGAGCTCGGAAGTGCTTGTAGTCCGCGGCCTGGAAATCCACGCCATGCCGTCCCTCCGCGAACGCGGGCACGGGCAGGTCCCACCGCTCATCCTTCGGACGTCGGCGCATCTTCGACGGAACCGGAATGGAGCCCTTCACCTCTCCATCCTCTGGAGTCCGTCAAGGCCCTGACGATGTCCGCGGCGGTAGCGACGCTGTACCGAGGCCATCGCACATCTACGCCCGGCATTGCAGCGTCACTCTGGGCTATGTCGCAGGTCTGCACGCGGCTGCCTCGCATGTCTGACAGCTCTTTGTTGTGGATCTCACGCCTGTGCTCGGGGCCTACCGGCGGAGACTGCGGCGCACTGGGTTCGAAGAGCCAAGCTCTTGTCCAGTACCCGCGTCGCGCCGGAGCCCCGGGGCGTCACGGTCGGTGGCTTCGGCGTCGTGTTCGCCGAGTCCAACCTGCCGAACGAGCCGGTAGCGCAGTTCGCGGGCCGGGCTGTCACCTAGGGGTGCTTCGGCGACCAGGGCGCGGGTGGCGGCGCTGACGTCATGGCCTTGCTCGTGGGCCTGCTGCAGCATCGCCGCGGTGGCCGGCCAGTCGCCCTGCTCCACCAGTCGCGGGTCGAGCTCGCGGGCCAGCGGCGCCCAGCGTTCCGCCGGCGACTTGGCGGACGCGGCCTCGATGCGGGCGCGGACCTCGCTGCTGCTGTTCAGCTCGGCCTGGGCGGCCTTGCGGGGGTCGGCGTCCCACGCCTTGACGGCGTCGCGCAGGTCCCGCCGCGACTGCAGTTGGGAGAGCTGCAGTCGGGCACTCACGTGGTTGGTGCCCGGCGCCCAGGCGCGGCTCGGCCGGGCCGCAAGGACCCGCATCGCGGCCACGCGGGCCTGCTCGGGCGCGAAGTTGTCGAGCCGCTCGGAGAGCAGTTGGTCGCCCAGCGTCTGGCCGCTGGCCAGCGCCGCAGTGAGGGCCGCGGGGCCGCGGTGGGCGAGCAGGTCGGCCGGGTCCAGGCCCTCGGGGAAGCGGGCGTAGCCGGGGTCGAGACCGTGCGGGGTGAGCATCCAGAAGTCGCGTTCGGCCGCGACCTGGCCGGCGAGGTCGGCGTCGGTGGCCACGATCGGGTCGCGGCCGATCGTGGCGAGCTGGGAGGCCTGCTCGTCGGTCAGTGAGGTGCCGAGCGGGGCCACGCCGAGGTAGCGGCCGGCGCTGGCCAGCGTGACCGCGATCGCGTCCATGGGGCCCTCGACGATGACCGGGACGGCGCCCTCGGCGAGGAGCTCGTCGACGACGCCGTACAGCTGAGCGCCCTTGTGGAACAGCGGGGTGTCGGCGGTGTTCAGGTACTTCGGGCCGCCCTTGTCGGCGTCGGTCAGGTCAGGTCGGCGTCGGCCGACGAACCCGAGCACCTCACCGTTGTGGACCACCGGGAACATCACTCGGTCCCGGAACCGGTCGATCAGTCGGCCGGTGCTGGCGGTGGTGGCGACCCCGGTGGCCCACATCTCGGCGTCGCTGACGCCACGGTGGCGTAGGTGGTCGACCAGGTTGGTCCACCCGGCCGGCGCCTGTCCTGGACGGAAGTGCTCGTGCCCGGCGAGGTCGATCCCGAACCGGTCGGTGAGGTAGTCGCGACCCCACGAGTCGGTGAACCGGGACTCGAAGAACGCCTGCGTGATCTCGTTGATCTCGAGCATGCGCGCGCGGGTGACCGGGCTGGCCGCGGCCTCCTGCTCCCACTCGTAGACGCGGCGAAGGTATACGTCGGTGGGTTCCAGCGGAGTGGCGTTGTCGCGGCTCAGCTCAGAGAGGAGCAGCTGCCATTCGATGTCCTGCTCCTCGTCGAGGACGGGTTCGGCCGAGACGTCGATGTCGCTGACATGGTCGGCAGCGTCGATGACCTGATCCGGCTCGGGGTGGTCGACCATGGGGTCGCCGTCGGCCTCGAGGTCGTGCGGGAGCGGCCATTCGATGTCGTCGGGATTGTCGACCAACGTGGGCGGGTCGGGCTCGACGCCGTCCCACAAGTCCACCGGCGGCTCGTCGAAGTGGTAGTCGTGCTCGTGCTCGTCGGGGATCGGTTCGAGCGCGATCGAGGTTCGCCACACCAGCGCCTGGCACTCGTCGACGTCGTCGGAGGGCAGGGCGGCGGACCCGGCCGACAGCAGGGCTTCGAGCCGCCAGCCGCGCTGCAGTCCGTGGTCGACGTTGGAGACCAGCGCAGGCCACCAGGCGCTCGCCTGGATGCGGGCGGCCCGCTCCTCGCCGAGCAGTTCGGGCAACTGCGCTGCCCAGCTGGTGGTGACCCCCTCGCCGTGAGAGCCGTCCCCGACCTGGGCGGCCACGGCGGGCGAGAGGTGGCGTGCCATGCGCCACCACAGCGCCGCCGCGGCGTGCTCGTCAGGAAGAGGTCCGGCCCCAGTGTCACCCGCCGCGGCGGTGCGGAGCAGCTGGTGGGCCTCAACGCCGGCGCGCGACATGGCCGCGAGCCGTTCGGCCAGGAGCGGGGTGAACTCGTCGCCGCGCACCTGCGGGGCCAGAGAGTAGAGCAGCTGGCGCCATTCCTTGAGCGCCGGGGTGTGGTCGCCGGTGATGCGACGGTTGAGCCGTCGCTGGTAGGTGGAGGAGGCCTTCTGCAGCTGCGGCGCGCCGGTCGGGCGACGGTCGTCGACGGGGACCTGCATGGCCGCTCGCCAGACCTCGACGTCGGCCACAGTGTCGGTGTCGGGTCGGATCCCGTTCTGCGCCCAGGACGGCAGCGACGTCTGTGCCCCGGCCCGGCCGCGGACCTCGTCGGCGAGCTGGTCGACCAGGTGAGCGCGCTGGTCGAGGTAGGCACCCCAGTGCGGGTCGTCGGCCAGTCGCTCCGGGACGCCGGGCATCCAGGGCAGTGGGCCGGTGCCGGCGTTCCGCATGCCGGAGGCGTCCAGCCGCCAGTCGAGCACCGCGGCGCGGTCCTCGGCCGAGACCAGTTCTCGGTCGCTCGCGGCCGTCCGCAGCGCCTCCACGGGGTTCTCACCCGCGGCGCCAAGCAGCAGCAGATGGGCGCGCAGCGTGGGCCAGGCAGCCTCATCGGACAGGCCGGGGAGCAGCTGGTCGACGGTGCTGTCCAGGGCCTCGACGACATCGGGACCGACGCTCGTTCGAAGGAGGTTCTCGGCGGCGACGTAGAGGCTGTCGAGGTAGCGCTGGGCTGCCTCACCGAGCCGGGTGGCGGGGTCGGCCTGCTCGCGGATGAGGCTGGTCGCGGACCGCTGTGCGTCGTCGCGGGCCAGCATCGACTCGAGGATGTCGGTGGGGGTGAGCGGACGGACCAGGGTCGGGTGGATCACCGAGTGCGGGTCGCCGTCCCCGACGACCTCGAGGTAGACGTGGTTGCCGCTCTTGCCGCGGGTGAGCATCGTGTAGAGCTGCTGGCGCGACTCGTTGCCGGTGGCCAGGCCGTGCATGGTGTCGGCGGTGACGCCCTGGGCGGTGTGCACGGTGCAGGCATAGCCGAGCTCGGTGGAGGCCTCGACGTACTCACGGGGGAGGCGGACGGTGCGGCCGTGCTGGGTGTGCTGCACGGTCAGGTCGCCGCCCTCGTGGAGGTCCAGGACGGTCCATCGGTCGCCGTTCTTGACCCAGTCGGTGGCCGAGGTGCGCAGCTTGCGGTCGTTGGTGCGGGTGATGATCAGCTCGCCAATGCTGGTCTCGTTGCCGTCGGCCAGGCGCCGGGTCGGGCCGACGCTCGCGGGGTCGGCCCCCTCGAGTCGGTGGGCGCGGGCTTGCTGGTTGAGCTCGCTGACCAGCTCTCGGGTCGGGGCGAGCATGATCGCGTCCAGCCCCGCTGCACGGTCGGCCTGCCAGGCCGCGAACACGTCCTCGGTCATCGTGGCCAGGTCGCCCACGTGCACCCGGTCGCGGTCGAGGTAGAAGCCCAGGGCCTCGCCCTTGCCCTCGCGCAGCGCCAGCGAGGCGGCGCCTTCGGCCGGGTCGGTGAACCGCACGAGTTCGGTCAGCTGCAGCGCGCCGTGGGTGGCGCGGATGTCGCGCAGCACGCCGCCGGCGCCGATCGCGGCGAGCTGCTGGTCGTCGCCGACCAGGCGGACACTGCCGCCGCGCTCGAGGACGTGCTGCACGGCGATGTCGAGGGAGAGCGTGTCGGCCATGCCGGCCTCGTCGATCACCACGAGCGTCTGGGGGCCGATGCCGGCGACCCAGTCGGGGGCATCGCCGGTGATCAGGGAGTGGGTGAGTTTGGCGAGGGTGTCAGTCTGGGTGTCGATCTGGGAGCCCATAGAGACCCTCAGCGCGTCCGCGGCCGCGGCGGAGGGGGCGAGGCCGATCACGCTGCCACCGCCGTCGGTCCAGGCCTGGGCGAGCGCCCGCATCGCGGTGGTCTTGCCCGAGCCGGCGGGCGCGATGGCCAGCTGCAGCCGGGCGCCGGAGGTGGCCATCTCCCTGACCAAGGTGGCCTGGCCGGCGTTGAGGGTGACCCCGTTGGCTTCGGACTCCAGAAGCGCCAGGGCGACGTTCTGCTCGTCGACCGCGTAGCCGTCGCGGCGGCCGGCGGCCTCCACGAGGCGCTGTTCGGCGGCCAGGACCTTGCTCGAGGTGAACAGGTGGACGCCCCCGACGGTGTAGACCGAGGCGCCGTCCAGCTTGCGCAGCTCGGGCGGCTCGGAGATCTCGTCGAAGGGGCGAGTGATGCTGACCGAGCGGCCGTCGAGGACCTCGCTGACCAGCAGGCCGACGACGGTGCTGACCTGGTCGGTGGGCACGTTGGCGGCCCGCACCTGGCGCTGGGCCTCGGCGTAGACGTGCCAGTACTGCCAGGTGGCGCGACCGCCTTCCATCGTCGTCACGATCCGGTCGCTGGTCTTGGCGAACCACGCCGCGTCGGCGACCGGGACGGTCCCGGCGGCGGTCGGGTTGATTGCGCCGTGGAGCATCTGCTGGAGGCCTCGCGGTGAGCCGAGGACCTCGACCGCCTCGCGGTTCCAGGCCTCCCGCTGCTCGGCCAGCGAGCGGGGCTCGTGCTTGGCCTCGCGGGTCTCCAGCGTGGCCCGCTGGGCCAGCTGCAGCGTCTCGATCGGTGTCGGCGGGCGGCCGTGGGTCGCCTGGAACTCGGCGGCCAGCTCCTTGCGGCGGGCCTCGACGCTGACGCGGCGCTTGGAGAAGCGGTGGTTGAGGTCGGGGTCGACGCCGACGATCTCGCGCACCGGCCGCTTCCGGGCGTCGGGATTCGGCCGTTCCGCGAACCGCACCCCCAGTGCGTCGCCCAGGTGCCGCTCGAGCGCGGTGTTGAAGGTCTCCGAGGCAGAGACCTTGGCCTTGTAGAGCAGCCGGCCGTCGATCGCCAGCCACTTCCCGTCGCGGGTCTGGACCTTGTTCGCGACCGCGACGTGGGTGTGCAGATCCGGGTCGCCGGCGCGGGAGTCGCGGTGGGTGAACGCCGTGGCCAGCAGGCCGCGGACGTCGACCTGGCGGATCCCGTTGGTGCCCTGTCGGGTGAACAGCGCCTTGGTCTCGATGAAGTCCAGCGCGTCCTTGATCGCCGCCTGGTGGGCCCGTTCGATGACCGCGGCGGTCTTGGGGTCGGCCAGTGCCCACAGCGTGGAGACGCTCTTCACCGGCGAGAACGTGAGGTCGTATCCGGCCACGGCGTTGGTCTTAGGCCGGGAGTGCTTGGCGATCGTTGCGGAGAGCTCGCGCGCGTCGGCAGGCTCGCGGCCGTGCTCGGCCCGGAAGAAGTCACGCCCGACCTCGGTGCGGATCCGCGCCCGCTCCTGAGCTGGGACCGGCCAGTCGCCCGGCAGTCCGGCGGCCTCGTTGACGGCCGTAAGGCGCTTAGCGACCTCGACCCGGAAGGCGCTGACGTCGTTCTCGTAGACCTTGTACGGGGTGCCGAGACGAGCGGCAGCCTTGTAGTCGGCCTCGGTCGGGCTCCCGACGCCGGCGCGCCCGACCCGCAGATCCAGCTCCTTGGTGCGCGCGGTGGCCAGCGGGTGGTGCCCGGCGCCGAACAGGTTCTGCATGTGGTCGGCGGTGACGACGTCGCCGGCGTCCAGGCCCTCGATGGCCTCCATGCCGGATCCGACCCACACACCGGGGGTCTCGCCCTTCTCGGTGTAGTAGCTCGCGAGCCCGACGTGACCCTTGTCGGTGGCGTCCATCGCTGCGACCTGGCGGGTCAGGTAGTCGTACCCCGACCCGGCCGTCAGCTTGTGGAGGCTCATCGTCACGGGCACCTACGTCCGATCGGGGCCTCGGAACGATCAATTTCGCCGGGAAACTTCGTCTGTTCTTTCTATTCGGCTAACCGGGAATGCACTAGGTGTGTGGAGGTTGGAAGGCGGGTGAGCGTTTGGGGGGACATCGGGGTGCTCGGGGGTGGCTGAGGGGTGTCGGTCTGAGGGCGTTGGACGGTGAGAACTCTGGGGGGCTGGAAGGTTTCTCGGCGGTAGTGATCGCTCGGGGACCGGGACTTGACGTAGGTGACTGTCAGAGTCCTATCGACACAAGTGAGGGATGAGCAGATGAGCCAGCAGACGATGCGCCAGAAGGCCCGACGTGACGCGCGGACCGTGACGTCGAAGCGACGCGCTGCACTCTTGGAACGGGCCAAGCGGCTGGAAGACCTGGCGGTGCAGGTGATGACTGCGATCGGTGAGCGGGACGCTGCGGTGGCGGCAGCAGAGCAGCGGGCCGGGAACGCGCTGCGCGAGATGACGACGGTCGAGGGCGTGACACTGCGCGAAGCCGTCGAGTGGTGTGGCGACCAGATCGGCGTACGGGAGGCGACGCGGCTACGTCGGCTGGCCGACGACGACCAGGACGACGGCGCGACCGCGACGATCACAACGACGGCGACCGCCGAGAGTGGGGGAGCGGGTGCCGGTACGGCGGTTGGATGACGCCGGCCTCGCGGCAGTCGCGGCGGCGATCGCGGACCCGAGGGCGCTCGTCCGCTATCGGGCCAAGGTGGCGACGGTGCCGGGAAGTGAGTGCCTGTGGTGGACCGGCGCGGTGGCGGGCCGGTCCGAGCGTGAGGGCACGGACGGCGGCGGGCATGGCCGGTTCTGGTACGCGCCGGGGCGGGTGATCATCGCGCACCGGTTCGCGTTCGCGGTGATGAACGGCGTGGACGCGCTCGCGCAGGCGCGGCTGCTGGGGCACCGGTGTCACAACCCGCTGTGCCAGCGCATCGCACCCGATCACGTGGTGGTGTCGAGCGCGGCGCAGAACCGGCATGAGTGGGCGGTCCAGCGGCGGCTGCCCTACAGCCCACTTGCTGACCCGCGCGGGCCGCGTCGGCGGGCACGGGAACTGCGCGACCTCGCGCGTGAGGACCCGCAGCTAGTGGCCGACGACCTCGCGCGGCTCCAAGAGCTGCTGGGCGAGCAACTGACGCTGTGGTGACCGGCAACGCGTCGTCACCACAGCGCCGCCTGGACTCCGGCACTAGCCGGTGCGTGCTGGGCGCAGTCGGTGGCGATCAAGTGGCGGCCGTCGCTGGTCGACCAGCACATCGAGTCCAGGCAGGCGTAGTGCTCACACTCGATCCGAACCAGCGGAGGTCGGCCCGTGCCGATGACCCCGGATAGGAAGTTGATCCGACGCAAGGGCCGCCCGCAGCGGACACAGCGCTGCGGGCGGCCTGCGTGTCGACGGGCCACGCTCACCCGGCCTCGGCAGCGAGGTCGAGCCGCGCGGATGCGGCGGTGGCTACGGCGGTGATCCGCGCGGCGAGCGCTCGCAACTCGGCGGGCGTTCCTTGGATCGCGATCACGTCGTCCTGGGCGAGGGTCAGGACCGGGCGGCGGTGCTGGCCAGCACCCACCCAGTCCTCGCCGGGGGTGAAGATCTGGACGCTGGTCTCGGCGGCGGCCAGCCATTCGATGTGCGCGCTCATGACTGCTCCTGGTGGGTCGGGGTGGTGCGGTGGGCGTACTCGGCGTGCAGGGCGTCCAGCGCCGTGGCGACCCTGGACAGGGCCGCGTCCAGGTGGGCGCGGGCGGGCTCGGGGGTCCAGCGGCAGAGGTCGCGCAGTCGGTGCTCGACCACGATCAGGTCGCAGGCGACCTCGCTGAGGGTGCGCTGGTCCTTGGCGGCGCTGGCCTTGGTGTCGGCGGGGGTGGCGGTCGGCTGGTTCATCGCAGCACGTCCTCGACGGCGCGGCGCTTGGCCTCGTCGAGCGTGGGGGTGTTGATGGCCCAGTGCTGGCCGTACCCGCCGTCGATGTCGGCGTAGAAGCCGGGCGCGAGGTAGGTCGCGTGGTCGCCGGGGGTGATCCGGATCAGGTACGTGCGACCGTGGGCGTGGACGCTGGCGGTGTGCTCGGTCCAGCGGCCCGGCCAGCGGTCGTCGGCGTCGACAGCGTGCCACTCGACGGGCGCGGCCTGCGACGTGGTGTCGGCGGCGGTGGTGGTGTCGGTCATGGCTCCTCCTCCTGCGGTTGGGCCGGTGGCGGGCCGGACTCGGGGTCTCAGCCCGCCACCGGAGGAACTGCGTGGTCGGCGCTCAGGCCGGTGCGAGCGCGGTCCAGGCGCGGCGCTTGATCCGGTCGGGGTCGTCGCTGGTGAGCACGCGCGTGGCGCGGGCTGCGGCCTCGTCGCCCTTGGCCCGGACCGGGGCGTAGTGGTCGACGTACTCCGCGACGGCCTGGTAGCCGGCCCACGCGGTGTCACGGATACCGGCCTGGGTCTCGGCGTCGGCGAACAGCCAGTGCAGCCGGGAGCGGCGACGGCGCTCGGTCTCGCGGACCCGCTTGGTGGCACCTG
>NZ_JBMCZA010000107.1:71496-73036 GCF_048654705.1 Nocardioides sp. CPCC 206348 | reverse complement strand
CGGGCGGCCTGGACGGCGGCCTTGGCGTTGCGGGTGTGGCGGATCGAGAACGACGACTCGTGGTTGCGCAGGGCCCCGCTCTGGGTGTTCGCGCACACGACGCGGACAGGGGTGACGAGGATGCGGAACGCGCTGGTGCCGTCGTGGCTGTTGAGCGCGGCGATGTTGAGGTCGACGCGGTCGGTGCCGCCGACCGTGAGCGAGTTCGGCAGCTGCATGGTGATGAACACCTGCCGTCCGCCGCGCAGGGACCCGGCGGTGTCGAAGATCGCGCCGGACTCGTCGGCCAGCAGGTTCAGGAACTCGGCGTGGTCCTCGTTCTGCAGCGGGGTGTAGCCGCCGCCGACGACGCCGAGCGCCTCGGGTGCTCCGGTGAACGGGTTGGTGCGCACCGTGGCGAAGCCGGGGACCTCGATGGCGGTGACGCCGCCCTCGCTGACCTCGGCGGTGGTGAGCGGCAACTTGCGGACGTCCCAGCCGCCCAGGTGGCCGAGCCTCATGGCCTCCTCGGCGGTGAACGCGCGGTCGCGGACGGTGGTGCCCAGCCGGTGCCAGGCGTCCTTGCGGGCGAAGACGGCTGCTGCCTGCATGCCGTGGGTCTCGATCTCGTGGGCCATGTCGGGGTCCTCCCTGTGTCGGAATCAAACGATCTGAGTTCATTCTATGGTTTCTATTCCACTGTGGGCGGTTCTCCACAGGAAGAACCGCCCACAGGGGGAGGGGTGGAACTGATCAGGCCGCGCTGTCACTGGCCTCGGAGTCGGTCTCGTCGGTGGCCTCGGCCTCGACGCTGGCGGGCTCCTCACCCAGCAGGATCCGCTCGACCTCGCTCGGCTCGTAGCCCCACTCCATGAGCGCGCCCAGCATCCGGGCGTCCCAGTGGGACGGGTTGCGCCACGAGTGCTTGCCGGTCGTCGCCTCCCACGCCGAGACGACGGCGGCGAGGGTGGTCATGGTCGCGGCCTTCGGCGTGCTGGCCTTGGTGGCGATGTTGGCGACCTCGCTCGCGGAGTCCCAGCGCGACTTGTCTGCGCCGTGGTCGAGCAGGGTGCGCAGCATCGGGTGGTTGGCCTCCATGGCTTTGTAGAGGAAGTGCTGGCCGGTGACGACGGCCTCGCAGATCAGGGCCTCGGCTCCCTTCGGCGCGGTCTTGCGTGCCAGGAACCCGGCCAGCCACTCGCGGCGCACCGTCTCCGCGCTGGCCCAGGCCTTGTTGTTGGCGATGACGCGGCGGCGCTCCTCGCGGCGGGCCTCGGCCTGCTCCTGGCTCTCGCCGTCGTCGCTGGTGCTGCCGGTGCCACCCGCGCCGATCTGCCCGCGACGCCGGAGGCCGGAGGCGTCGAGGTCGGTGACGACCCACACGGGCACGTACTGCTGGTAGGGCTCGGCGGCCTCGTACTCCTCGTCGTCCTGCTCGCTGGCCTCGTGCTCGTCGGTCTCGTCGTACTCGTCTTCGGGGTAGACCCACTCCTTGACGACCTGGACACGGGCACCGGGCACGCTCGGCCACTCCTCCTCGGGAAGCGGCTCGCCCTCGGCA
>NZ_JBMCZA010000107.1:70510-71486 GCF_048654705.1 Nocardioides sp. CPCC 206348 | reverse complement strand
AGCCGCTCGATGCGCAGCACCTCGTCGGCCTCCGCGACATCCTCGGCGCTCAGCACCGGCAGGCCCTCGTCCCGCAGCCGCTCGACCTCGGCGGCGTCGGCCTCCCGCTCGGCAGCCTCGTCGCGGAGTCGCTGGGCCTCGTGAGTGAGCGAGCGTCGCCAGCGCTTGGCGTTCTCCAGGCGCTCGGCGGCGTCGGGGTCGTGCTCGAACTCGGCGAAGATCGCGGCCTCTTCCAGCGTCAGGTCACCGGCGTCCAGCCGGTTGCGGCTCTGGTCGGCCTTGGTGACCGCGAGGGCAGCGTTGACGGTCGGCCGGGCGATGCTGGTCCGCTTGGCGATCTGGGCGGCGCTCACGCCGAGCAGGGCCAGCTGCTCCACGCCCGCGACGATCTCGGCCTCGCGCATCCCGGCGCGGTGGATGTTCTCGACCATCTGGTCACCGATCCTGTCGGCGTCGGCGGGCTGGGGGACGACGCGGGCCGGGATCAGGCCGGTGGGGGTGCCGACCTCGGCGGCGGTGACGGTGCGCCGCTGGCCGCGCAGCAGGACGTACTGCCCGTCTTCGTTGCGGTAGACCGTCACGGCCTCCAGCACGCCGCGCTCCTTGATCGACTTGCGGAACTCCTTGTGGTCGGCGCGCAGGTCGGTGCGGACGTTGGTGCCGACGATGATGTCGGCGGGGTCGATGTGCAGGAACTCCTCGGCCTCGGTGGCGGTGTCGGTGGGGGTCTGGATGGTGTCGGTCATGCAACTGTCCTCCGTGAGTAGAATAGAAAGAACTGACAGGGCTAAGCCTGCCAGCGGGGACCGACGCGTACCCGCCTTCGGGCCGGACCTGTGGAAAGGTGGGCACGGCTCCGAGGCTGGGGAAAACTCCGCTCGGCGGGCGCGACCTCGGCTGCGGTGGCGGGGCGCGACTGCTCCCCTTGGATGCTGGACAACGGAAGGAAGGCGCGACGGTGGGAACAGCTGGACAC
>NZ_JBMCZA010000107.1:41260-70500 GCF_048654705.1 Nocardioides sp. CPCC 206348 | reverse complement strand
GACCGGGAATGCAGCGGCGTTGGTGTTAGCCGCTGCAGTTCGACGCCGGCGGACGAGACCAGGGGAGTGACCAGGTGACGAGCCAGACCACGATTCCAGTGGGGATCTACTGGAAGCCCGGCATCTGGGACCTGGCCAGGTCGGCCTACGTTGCCGACCTGGACACCGACCCGGAGTCGCCCGGCGCCTTCGTCGGCTGGCTCGCCCGGGCGCTCGAACTGCACGCCGGACGCTCCCCGCAGCAGCGGGCCGAGCTCGCCGCGGCCGCCGAGCAGCACCCGGCCCAGGTGAGCACCAGGAAGAGCTTCAACAAGAAGCACGACCTGCCAACGTCCACGATCGAAGCCGTCGAGGACGCGATCGTCGAGGACCGCCAGGAGCTCGGCCGCGTCGTCGCCCGATCGGCGTTCGCCCAGGAGGCCGTGATCGCGGCCGCCGACGAGGCCCGCCGGCGTCTGGGTCGAGAGCTTCCCCCGCCGCCGCAGAAGCTCAGCAACCGACCGCCGCGGCGTCGGCCGGCGCGCCAGGGGTGAGCTCGACGCCGCGCTCGAGCACGGCATCCGCGGCTACTCTCGGGCGCACGCCCCGATCCGGTACCCGAGAGCCGGATCGGGGCGTTCTGCTGCCCGGGCCCGCCCGGGCCCTTCTGGTGCCGGCACCCAATCGCCCCGGGGCGCTGCCCGGCGACCTTGGGTGCTGACCACCTTGTGCCTGCTGACGAGGAAGATCCGGCGGCCTGCGTCGCTCGAATTGCTGCGAGGTGATCGCTGCGGGGCGTCGATCCGACCTAGGTGACTGCGGACCCGTATCCGCGGTGTTCCGCAGCCACCGAGGAGGAATCCATGTCAACGACCGTCACCTTCGCGGGGAACCTCGCCGAGGACCCCGAGCTTCTCTCCACCCACGACCAGAAGCCGTTCGTCAGCTGCCGAGTCCTGGTCAACCGCCGGATCCAGAACGAGGTGGGGGAGTGGGTCAACGACGAGCCCACGCCGCACAACGTCAAGGTCTACGGCTCCGCCGCCACCCACGTTCACGACAGCTGCGGCTCCGGGGACCCGATCATCGTGCACGGCCTCGAGCGCACCGAGATCTGGCGCGACAAGGAGACCGGCGAGAAGCGCACGAAGAACGTCGTGGTGGTCGACAACCGCTTCGGCGAGGTCGGGGTCTCGCTCAAGTTCGTCTCCGCCCGGATCGAGCGGGTCGAGCGCGCCGCGGCCCAGGCCAGCTGAGGATGGGGGCCGGCCCGATGGATCTCGTCGTACAGTCCCCAGACGAGCTGCTCGCAGCGATGCCCCACGTCCTCGGCTTCAAGCCCGAGGAGTCGATCGTCCTGGTCCCGTTCGGGCCAGGCCTGCCCACTACGCGCGTCGACCTACCCACGACGGCCAGGGACAGGGAGGAGGTCTGGGACGCGCTGAGCGGCCCCTACGGCCGGCACGCCCGGCCCGGTGCCCGCGTCGGCATCGTGTGCATCACCCAGGACCGCCGCAGCGCCGAGCTCGCCAGCCATCACCTGTCCAACCGGCTGGAGACCGTCGGCATCGCCACCCACCTTCGGCTGTGGGCCGACGGGGAGCGCTGGCGGGAATTCAACACCGGTGCCACAGGTCTGCAGACCCAGGAAGCGGCCGAGCGGATCGCCGCCGCGACGGTCCTCACCGGCACTGTCCAGCCGGCGGCTAGCCGGGCCTCCCTGGCGGCCTCGCTGGTCGGGGACCGGGAACCGATCGCCCAGGTCCTCGAGACGGCCCGGGCATCCGCGGCATCGAGCACACCCAGCGCCGAGCAGGACTGGGCGCTGGACCGACTCGGGCAGTTCCACGCCGACGGCAACCGCCTCTCCGACGTCGAGGGCGCCCGGATGCTCGTGGCGCTGGAGACGATCAGCACCCGCGACGCGCTCTGGGAGGACATGAGCACCCAGAACACCGCCTCGCACATCGCTTTGTGGGGCGACCTGACCCGCCGTGCTCCGGACGAGGTCCGCGCCGCCTCGGCGTCGATGCTCGGCTTCGCCAGCTGGCTGCGCGGGGACGGAGCCAAGGCCTGGTGTGCGCTCGACCAGGTGCCCGTCGACCGGCCCTACTCCATGGCCGCCATCGTCGCCTCGGCCCTGCAGAACGGCCTCCATCCCCGGGAGTGGGAGCGCCACCAGGCGCAGATGCGCGAGGTCGCCAGCGAGCTCGACGAGTCGTTCGTGCCGAAGCCGCCTGGCGGCCATCACGCGCAGCGGGACGTCCCGCGCACTCAGCCCACCACTGACCGGCTGGCTCCCGGCCGCTGAGGAGGACATCTCGATGGACGAGCAGGACAACACCGCCACCCAGCAGAGCGTCACCGAGCGCCAGCTGCGCCGCCTGGTCGTGCCGGCGCCCGCCGCGTACGACCCCAGCAGGCGCATCGACGTCATCCACGAACCCGACCTCGACCTTCTGTGGGGTCCGGATGAGTAGCGCCCGCGACTTCGAGGCCCCTGATGGCGAGCTCGGCCGATGGATCGACGCTCGGACTATCGAGCTGCTTGAGGATCTGGAAGAGCACTGGGGAGGTCGCTTTGACGAGGCACGAGCCCGCGAACTGGTGACGGCGTACCTCGGGCTGCGTGGGTCGACCGAGGCCCTGTCGGAGGAGGATCGATTCTCCCTTCTCAACGGCGCAGCTATGGCACTCCTCGGCGATGAGTACCGACCGCCTTCGCCGACGTCGGAGTTCAGTGCCCCGGTCGATCTCAATGCAGGATTCAACGCGTTGGCCTCGCTGAGCATCGCCGCGCGTGACTGGCATCGCCACCACGCTGAGGTCCCTGATGCCGAAGGCCTTCAAACGACCCTGGTCCAACTCCACGCCTGGATCGACGCACTCGCCGACACGTGCTTCGAACTGGCCGAGCAGCTCGAACGGCTCATCGTCAGCGAACAAGGCGAGTTCGACGACTCCGTACTTGTCACCGCCCAGGTAGCCACGACCAGCGCCGACCTCCTGGATTCCGTAGCGGACCGCGCCGAACGTGAATACCTCGACACAGATGATTCGAAAGATCAGTGGGCCGCCATAGCGGCTTGTGCCAGCCTCCGGACAAGCGTCGATGACCTACGCCAGGCGACCGGAGCTCCGTAGACGAACGAACCCGACTCGCCAGCAACCCCGACGAAACCGAGCCGTCGACTGGCTCCGCACCCCGCGCGGCCCGAAGTGGGTGTTCCCGGTGGCCGTCGTTGCAACACCCGCCTACATCGGAGCGATGGCCGGCTGCATCCACCTCGCCACCCGACCCGGGCTGGGCTGGCTCAACGGGCTGGTCTTCCTCTTCCTCTGGACGCCGCCAAGTTCGCTTGGATAGGAACCCTGAGCCCGGTGCTCGCCGTCGCATCGTTCAGGTGCACACGCGGGAGTCGGATGGCCATGTAACGAGTCCACTGATCTACGGAGTGAGCACCGCGTCGTCGAGCCGTCGGCGGAGATGAGACATCAGGCTGAGTGCGTCGAGGCAGTCCTGGTGGCTGATCACCCCGAGGGACTTGATCGTCTCCAGCGTCTCGTGTGAGAGCGGATTTCGGAACGCTGACCAGATGGCTTTGGACAGCTCACGCTGTCCGTTCTCGAGATTCGTGGCGGAGGCGCCAGAGATCGATGGTGTCCCGGAGCGGAAAGGGGATGTGAAGTTCAGGCGTGGCCCGGAACCGTCACCCAGCGCCTTGCCGAACAGGGATGCCTCGGCTTCGTCAGGCAGGTTCGCCGCGGATCGAAGATCGGCAACATATTGCTTGCAGGCCTCCAGGAGCGCTTGGTAATAGTCGCCAGCCTTGAAGTAGGTCTCGCAGGCGGTCTGGATGCTGGGATGTAGGTGGCGCCAGATCAGATCTGCGTACGGCGGGGCGATTTCCTTCAGGCTCTTGACCGCCTTTCCGCGGTCCTCGTCGCTCATGTCGGTGTCGTCTGACTCGATGATATTGATGAGCTCCCGGAGTGGCTCCTTCTCGGGACCCTGCACGGTGTCAGCCCAGCCGTCAGGGTCAACCCCTGTCTCGTCTTCGATCTGCTTCTTCTTCTTGGCTGCCCGAAGTTGTCTGCGCAGCTGCGCAACCTCCTCGACCATGCGCTTGAGCAGCGCACGAATCCTCGCTGCATCTGCTTGGTCCCAGTTGACGGCTCGGCGGTCCGTCGCAACGACGTCGGGCTTGATGGCGTCCAGTCCGTCGACGGCGATGTAGCCGGTCAGATATGCATAGGCATAGCTAGAGTCCGAAGCGCCGAAGAACTCGGGCTCGTTCACGAGTCGTCCGTTGGCATATACGGCCACACCGCGCATCTGCGTTGGCAATGGCTTCTCGGCCGCGATCACGATGCCGACCACGCCGGCGCTAGACAGGTCCTGCGAACTCTCCGGCAGGTCGGAGGGGATGTCCCACTTGAACTCGCTAGCGACCGTTGAAACCCGGAGCTCCCGAGTGACCGGGATCTCCGACCCATCGCGGCCGATCACCTTGAGGTCGACCTCGCTGTCGCTGTACTGGAACAGCCGAGAGAGGCTCTCGGCGAGGTCTGCTGGCGAAATGTCGCTGGAGCGAGTCAATCGCGAGACCGTCACCGAGGTCCCGTGCGTGGACGGCTCAGCGGGCTCGGACCCTGAGGTCGGCTCGTAATCTCCGTCGTCGGTGCCGATCAAGGCTTCCCAGTTCATCGTCACGATGAGGCGTTCCGCTTGGCCTTCACGGGTCGTCGAGACTTCGATTTCGTGGCCGATGCCGAAGAGTGCCAGCTTGCCCAAGCCCTTCTTGCCAGAGACCGTTCGCTTGCCGCTCTCGGACTTGGCCGTGGCCGATGTCCCACGCCGGTTCCGGCCGATTCGCAGGTACTTATCACGGACGTCATCGCGTGACATGCCATGCCCATTGTCCTCAACCACGATGCGTTGCGACTCACCGCTGCCGATGACATGAACGGAGATCTCGGTGGCGTCGGCGTCGTAGGCGTTCGCGACGAGTTCGGCGACCGCGTTCGGGAGGCGTGAGTACATGTTCGACCCGAGGTGCTCGATCGTGTGCGGGTCGAACTTGAGGACGAGATCGTTAGCGGTGGAGTCCGCAGGAGCGACGTCAGTCATGCTGGTGCGAGGGTAGTCGGAGGCCGCGGGTCATGCGGCGTCGAAGGCCGAAAGCAGATGCCCGCCGATGGCCTTGCCGAGTGGGATCGGCACAGCGTTTCCGATCTGCCTGGCGATGGCTGTCTTGGATCCCACCCACTTGTAGGTGTCACGGAAGCCTTGGATCCGGGCCGCTTCGTGATGCGTGAGCGCGCGGGGTTCCGATGGATGCAGGTAGCGGCCCTTTTCCGGCTTGAAGAACTCCGTTCGGATCGTCACCGACGGTCGGTCCCACCAGAGTCTTCCCATGACATCGCCTGAGCCGGTCGTGTGCTTCAGCCAGCAGTCCGACTTCAGGCTGTCGGGAAGCTTGAAGCGGTTCTCGCCTTCCTTGATGTAGGCGAATCGCTTCAAGGAGATCTCCTCGTAGTGGCGCGTCAGGTGGAGTTCGTCCGTGCGGTAAGTCCCGGCCAGGGACTTTCCTGCGAACTCGTGCTCGCGGTCCGGGAGATTCCGCCGTCGGACCTCGACCGGAAGGTTGCTGAGTGCCTGGCGCAGTGTTCGCCAGTTGGCGGGATCCTTGAACTGAGACTTGATCTCGGGAAATCCGGGGTGCGGCAAGTCCTTATGGTGTCCGATCAGGATCACGCGCTTCCGGACCTGGGCCGCCCCATACTCGGCGGCATTCAGAACCTTCGCTTCGAAGCTGTACTCGCGTAGCGCGCCGTTCGGTCCGCACAACTCCTTGAACTGTTCGAACTGCGGTGACTCCAGGAACCGCGGGACGTTCTCCAGCACGAAGAACTTCGGCTGGGCCTGGACGATTGTTTTTGCGTAGTACTCCCAGAGGCGGTTCCGCTCGTCGTTCACATTCTTCTTGCCCAGTGCTGAGAATCCTTGGCATGGAGGACCGCCAATAATGAGGTCGGCAGACGGGACCTCCTCGGTCGCGAGCCAATCCTCGATCGCGCCGGCGAACACCTTGGCCTTGCCATGGTTCGCCTCATACGACGCGGCTGCGGGTAAGTCGAACTCAACTGCTCGAACTGTGGAGTAGACCCGAGTGGCGGTCTTTGCCGCGGAAGCGCGCTTGAAGCCCTCGCTGAGGCCGCCCGCGCCGCTGAAGAGGTCGAGCACGCGTACATGGGCGCGCGACGCCGACCGAGAATCCACCATAGTCCGCAACTCTAGCCGGCCCGGCCGACAGTGCGTGGGGAGTTCGGTAGGACTCGCCGGCGACACCATACGCCGGCTGCCCGACAGCGCCGTACGCTCGAAGCGTGTTGCACGAGGTGTCGGCAGAGGCCGGGTTGGGGTTCTGTCATGCCGCCCTGCCCGAACTTCTGCCGGTCGGCTACCACGGCCCGCTCGTCGTGGCCCTTGACTCAAACGTGCTGATCGACTTCCAGACGCACGGCAGCGAGATGCTGAACGACGAGATCGGCGTCGCTGAAGCGAAGTACGCCGAAGAGTTGCGGTGTCTCGCGACCTTGCTAAACCTCTGGATGCTCCGAGACATCCGATTCGTCGTCACCCCACGGGCACGCAGCGACGCCAAACGCTCGATTCCGGGCTTCGACGAGATGATCGACGGCCTGGCTGAGTCTCTGGCGTTTCAATTCGGCGACTGGACCTACCCCGCACCATCGAACGAACCTGCGCCTCCGCCGGTCGGCGATGAGCATGGTCTGCCGCCCGGTGCCGACCGCGACTTGGTGTTGGAGGCACAAGCCGCCGGTGCACACACATTCGTGACCCGCGATCGCCGCGTCCTTCGGCGGACCGTTCTGACCGGGCCACCGATGCGGATCTGCGCTCCGAGTGACCTTGCGGACGAACTGGTCACGTCTGGAGTCGGACTGATGGCCGGTGGTCTCTGCGAAGAGCAGGGGTGCCCTTACGGCAACACGATGACGCCCGCGCCGGACATCGGCAAGTGGGGTCCCTTGTTCGCCCACTTCGAAGACGAGTGACATGGGCGTCCCTGTGCCAACCACCGACTCCCGAACGGCGCAGCGCATGGCGAAACAGCGCACCAGGGATACCGCGGCCGAAGTGCAGCTGCGTCGGCTTCTCCACGCCCGCGGGCTCCGGTACCGCGTAGACGCGGCGATACCAGGGTTGCCGAGGCGGCGGGCAGACCTCACCTTCGCGACCAGTCGCGTCATCGTGTTCATCGACGGCTGCTTCTGGCACGGCTGCCAGGAACACAAGTCCCTACCGCAGAACAACGCCGACTGGTGGGCCACGAAGCTGGCCCGCAACGTCGAGCGTGACCGGGAGACGGACGCTCATCTCGTCGAACAAGGGTGGCAGGTGGTTCGGATCTGGGAGCATGAGGACCCGGAGTGCGCGGCGGATCGCGTCGAGGCCGCTGTTCGATCGGGGCAATCCAGGTCATAACGGGTTCTGTCGGACCGCTCTGGTACCTATTGAGTGGAGCCGTTCGGCTCCGCACCGGGGTCGAGTCGAGGGAACAGATTGAAGCGCAAGCTCATCGAGGTGTCGCTGCCGCTTGAGGCGATCAACAAGCAAGCCGCCCGCGAGAAGTCGATCCGCCACGGACACCCATCAACCCTGCACCTGTGGTGGGCGCGTAGGCCGTTGGCCGCAGCCCGCGCCGTTCTGTTCGCACAACTCGTCGACGATCCGAGTGCCCGGCCGGACGAGTTTCCAACAGACGAAGACCAGCGGATCGAGCGCGAGCGACTGCACGGGATCGTTGAGCGCCTAGCGGACTGGGATCACCTTCGGGACGAACGTCTCCTCGCCGAGGCACAAACCGAAATCCTTGCGTCCACAGGTGGGGTAATGCCGCGGATTCAGGACGTCTTCGCCGGTGGAGGCACGATCCCGCTGGCGGCTGTCGGCCTCGGTCTCGACGCCGAGGCATCTGATCTCAATCCCGTGGCGGTTCTGATCAACAAGGCCCTGATCGAGCTCCCCGCAGCATCTCGGGACCAGCCGCCAGTCTTCCCCGGACTTGCGGATGGCCAGATCGGTGGCTGGAAGGACGCCGCCGGACTGGCGGCCGACGTTCGTGCGTACGGACACTGGCTCCGGGACGAGGCCGCTCGCAGTCTCCGACTCAACTACCCGGACGCCAAGCTCTCCGATGGATCAACCGCGATCTCGATTGCATGGATCTGGGCCAGGACGGTTTCCTGCCCGAATCCCATGTGCGGCATATCGGTTCCACTGGCTCGAAGTTGGTGGCTTGGCAAGAAGAAGGGGAAGGAAACTTACGTCGTCCCGAGGCTGGTCGCGGACAGCAGCCATCCGTCCGGTCAGGCAGTTCGGTTCTCGATCGGGCGAGGCGCGAGCAGTGCTCCGCCAAAGGATGCCGACGGCACGGTCAAGGGGAGGGCAGGGGCGACCTGCGTGTCCTGCGGGACGCACATTCCGATCAGCTATCTCCGAGCCGAGGGGAAGGCCGGCCGACTCGGCACCCAGATGCTGGCCGTCGTCGCGGAGGGGACCCGCCAACGCCACTATCTCGAAGTAGATGACATCCATCTTCGTGCTGCTGAAGTTGGTGAGGTTGACTCGCAAATTTCCGGCATGATTGCCGAGAACCCGCGCTGGTTTTCACCGCCGGCTTACGGTCTGACGTCATTCGCCGATCTCTATACGAGCCGTCAGTTGATGACGCTCGCAACGTTCTCTGATTTGGTTTCTGTGGCCCGCGAACGTGTTGTCGAAGACGGAGGGACCAGCGCCTACGCGGACGCGGTTGCCACATACCTGGGATTCGCTGTGAGTCGCCTCGCCGACTACGGGTCGTCAATGGCAACGTGGATGCCCGATCCGAAGAACGAAGGACTGCGAAACACATTTGCGCGCCAAGCGATCCCGATGACTTGGGACTTTGCAGAGGCCAATCCGTTCTCGGATTCCTCTGGAAACTTCGGCTTCATGCTCCGAGGAATTGTTCGTGTGTTGGAGAGCCTGATGCCACGGGCGATCGGGGTGGCTCGCCAAGCAGACGCGTCGTCCGCATCGCTTCCCGGAGCGGTGCTATCAACTGATCCGCCGTACTACGACAACATCGGATACTCGGATCTGTCGGACTACTTCTACGTGTGGCTTCGCCGTTCCTTGAAGGGCGTATACCCGGATCTGCTCTCGACCCTTTTGGTACCAAAGGCTGAAGAGCTAGTAGCGAATCCGTATCGCCACGGGGGTAAGCGCGGCGCGCAAGAGTTCTTCGAGGACGGGTTCCGCAAGGTTTTCGCGACTGCCCGGGCATCCGCTTCTGATGGATATCCCATCACCGTCTACTACGCGTTCAAACAAAGCGAGGCTGATGAGGATGGCGAGGCTTCGACAGGATGGGAAACACTGCTCGAAGGCATGATCACGGCGGGCTGGGAAATTACCTCGACATGGCCGATGCGCAGTGAGCGAAGTGGCCGAATGATTAGCCTCGGAACGAATGCCTTGGCGTCGTCGATCGTCCTGTCGTTGCGACCTCGACCGACGTCGGCACAGATCATCGACCGTCGCGGATACCTGGACTTGCTTCGAGACGAACTGCCGTCGAGGTTGCGCGAACTGCAGCACGGTGCGATCGCTCCAGTCGATTTGGCGCAGGCCGCGATCGGGCCGGGCATGGCGGTGTTCTCAAGATTCACCCGAGTAGTTGAGCCAAACGGGACAAGCGTGACCGTTCGTGCTGCCCTCCGCGTTATCAACACTGTCCTCGGTGAGGTCCTCTCCGACCAAGAGGGAGACTTCGACACTGACACGCGTTGGTGCGTGAAGTGGTTCGAGACGCACGGCTTCGACAAGGCTGGCTACGGCGAGGCCGAGACGCTCGCGGGGGCATACAACACGTCGGTTGCGGGACTCGACCGATCCGGTGCCGTCTACGCCAAGGCGGGCGAGGTCCGACTGTTGACGAGTGGCGAGCTTGCGAGGTCGTACCGCCCGGAGCGCGACGAGCACATCACGCTGTGGGAAGTGGCGATGCATCTGGTCAAGGCACTCGACGAAAGCGGACTGGCCGAGGCGGGACGGATCCTCGACGGAGCGTCGACACGCGTCGACGTCGAGGCTGTTAAGGAACTCGCGTATCTCGTGTTCTCCCATGCGGAGAAGCGATCCATGGTCCAGGTGGCTGGCATGTTCAACGCGCTAGTGACGTCGTGGCCCGAGGTCACCGCGGCTGCGAAGGCTCACGCAACTGCTGCCCCAAACGCGACCGAACAGGTCATGCTTCTTATTGATGACGAGTTGGACGGGTAAGGAGGGGGCATCAATGGCAGTTAGCAATCGTGAGCGCGTGACGCGTGCACTGGAGATCTCGGCGGACGCTCTCGGGCCGTTTGTCTCCCGCCAGCTCGCCCCTCATGTCCCGGCTGGGATGGAGTGGCCGTCCATCCTCCGTGTTCTTGACGAAGAGAAGGGGAACGACAAGGCTGGCTTCCTCTACGCGCCTTCGGACCTTGCGCTTCAGCTGCGCGTGATGACCGAACGCCTCGGCGCGCTCGGCTTCCCGTTCTCCACCGCGTTGTCGCGTGCCGAGCAGAACCTCGCGGGCGAACTCCGCGAGGTTCGGAATCGAGCGGCTCACGGGGCGCCGTTCAGTTTCGATGACACGTACCGTGCGCTGGACACGGCTGAACGGTTGCTCCGCGCCGCGGACCAACCTGCTGCCGCTGACAGGATCAAGGCCGAGCGAAACGACCTTCAGCGCACCCAGATCGAGGCAGAGACCCGCCGCGATGTCCGAGAGAGCACGTCAATCTCGGGGCTCGGCGACGTCGACCTCACGCCGTGGCGTGAGGTGTTGAAGCCGCACCCGGACGTGCTAAGCGGGCGCTTCAAGGAGTCCGAGTTCGCGGCGAACCTGCACTCAGTCGCACATGAGACAGGTACCACCTCCGCCGAGTACTCGGACCCTGTCGAGTTCTTTCGGCGAACGTTCCTCACTACGGGGCTCAAGGATCTCTTGACGCAGGCAGCCAACCGTGTCGCCGGCGGAGCCGCCGCGGCTCCGGTGATCAATCTTCAGACAACGTTCGGTGGTGGCAAGACGCACTCGATGCTCGCTGTCTGGCACCTCTTCTCGTCGGTGCCGTCGGCCCAGCTCCCGCAAGAGATCCAAGAGATTCTCCACTCCGCCGACCTCGCCGACACCGATCGAAGCATTCGTCGTGTGGCCGTCGTCGGCAATGAGATTGCCGCTGGGCAAGCCCGCGAGCGTGACGGGCTGACAATTCGGACGCTTTGGGGGGAGATCGCGCGCCAGCTCGGAGGAAAGGAAGCATTCGACCTGTTGGCGGAGTCCGACGCCAACAGCACAAGTCCGGGCGACCACCTCCGGGACGTCCTGACTCGCTACTCGCCGTGCGTGATCCTGATCGACGAGTGGGTTGCCTACGCCCGCCAACTCGGGGACGACGACCTTCCAGGCGGCACGTTCGAGACCCAGTTCACCTTTGCCCAGCTTCTAACTGAAGCCGTTGCCGCGACGCCCGGTGCGCTCCTGCTGGTGTCGATCCCTGCGAGCGATGTTCGCCGCGAGCAGGACGGAACGTCCGAGTTTTTGGCCTCCGACCTGGAGACTGGTGGCGAACGTGGTCGTGCCGCACTGCGCCGACTTGAGCACGTTGTTGGCCGGGTCGCTCATCAGTGGCATCCCGCTTCGGCCCAGGAGTCGTTCGAGATCGTGCGGCGTCGGCTGTTCGAGCAGCCCGACGCACAGGCCTTCCGACAGGTGGCAGCCACGGCCCGCAAGTTCGTAACGTTCTATCGCGAGCACCAAGGCGAGTTCCCCCGTGAGACGACCGAGGACGCCTACGAGCAGAAGATCCGTTCTGCATACCCGATCCACCCCGAGCTCTTCGCACGGCTCTACGAGGACTGGTCGACGCTCGAACGTTTCCAGCGCACCCGGGGTGTGCTTCGGCTCATGAGTGGCGTGGTCAAGGAACTCTATGCGGCAGATGACGACTCGCCGTTGATCATGCCGGGGTCGGTCCCGATCGCGGCTGACCAAGTCGTCGGTGAACTGACTCAGTACGTCGACGCTCAGTGGCGCTCAGTCATCGACTCGGACGTCGACGGGCGTGACAGCCTCCCGTTCCAGATCGATCGCGAGCGCCCGCTATTCGGCAAGCGTGGCCTCACACGACGCATCGCGCGCGCCACGTTCCTCGGCTCGGCAGCGACCCTGCAAAGCGCACACAAGGGGATCGAGCGCAACCACATCTTCCTGGGTGTCGCGATGCCAGGCGACACAGTCGGCAACTTCGGGTCCGCACTCCAGATGTTGAGCGACCAAGCGACCTACCTGTTCTCGGAGGGCGTCCGCTACTGGTACGACCTACAGCCTTCGCTCAATCGCACTGTCAACGAGCGCGCAGCGAACCTGCATGAAGAAGACGTGTGGGCCGAGGTCGTCACCCGGCTCAAGCAGGCGGGGCAGGCGGGTGCCGACTTCGCGGGAGCCATCGTCGCTCCTGAGGACACCTCCGACGTGCCCGAGGCGGAGGCCGTCCGATTGGTTTACGCCCACCCGCGATTCACGCACAAGAACAAGGACACAGACTCCCGAGCGATCAGATTCGCACGGGACGTCGTCGCCAACCGCGGGAGCGCCAGCCGCGAGCGACGAAACACCTTGGTCTTCCTGGCCGCCGACGAGCAGCGCTACGCCGAGCTGGAGTCGATCGTCCGACAGCACCTCGCATGGCGCAGTGTCGTCAAGGACAAGGACCATCTCGACCTGACCCAGCAGCGCGTTGCGCTCGCGAGCGCCAAGGTTGACGAGACAAACAAGGTTGTCTCGCAACGGATCGGGACCAGCTGGATCTGGGCGCTCTATCCGCGCGATCGCGGCGAGAATGAGCCGTTCAGCATCTCAGTCGTGCGCGCGGACGGGGACGACGATCGACTAGGCGTCCGCACCGGTAAGAAGCTCGTCAAGGAGGACGTGCTCCGGGTGCAGATTGCGCCGGCCACGATCCGCCACGACCTGGACTCCAAGCTGCATCGGGTCTGGAACGAAGGACGCATCCGCGTCGGCGACCTGTGGGACTACTACACGAAGTACCCGTATCTCCCACGCCTGCGCGACAAGACCGTCCTGGTGCGCGCCATCGAGGATGCCGCCATGGACATTGCGTGGACCCAGACCGGGTTCGCGCTGGCGGACGACTACGACGCGACAACAGGCGACTTCATGGGCCTGACCGTGCCGCTGGAGGATGGTCCTGCCGTCGTCACCGACGACACCTACCTGGTCGCCCCGCACGTCGCATCGGCACAGCGTGCCCGCGAACAGGCTGCGATCCGGTCCAGCGAGCCGGCCGTCCAGGTCCGCACGAGCGAGCCCACCTCAACTGACCCACTTGCTCCCTCGGTCACGACGACTCCGTCGCCCGTGACCGAAACGTCGTCGGTGGTGGAGCGCGCACGATATGAAGGCCGATACGAGGTCGACGCGAGTGAGCCGGATGCCATTGCCGGCAGACTGCGTGAGGTGATCGAGGAGGTCCTTCGGCACATCGTGACTGCCCCGGGTGCCGAGAACGTCTCCATCGTTCTCGAAGTCAGTGCCGAAAACAGTGAAGGTTTCTCCGAGGCCGTGGCTCGGACAGTTCGCGAGAACAGCAAGGTTCTCGGGTTCGACAAGAGCGACTTCGAGGACGTCGAATGGTGACAGCCTCGAACGATGTCATCGAACGGATCAAACTCGCCCCCGACGCGGGCCTGGTCAACAGCCTCGGGGCCAACCACACCTTGGAGTCGGCTATCGCCGACCTCGTCGACAACAGTATCGATGCGGGGGCGTCCCGAGTTTCGATCCGGCTGCTGACCCGTAACGATCGCCTCACGCAGGTCGAAGTGCTCGACAACGGCAGAGGCATGGACGCTGCCGGGGCGAACGCCGCCATGACGATCGGTCACCAGCGTGAGTACGTGGACGGGGACCTGGGTCATTTCGGAATGGGCCTCAAGGCAGCGTCGTTCGGTCACAGCGACGTGCTCACGGTGTGGTCCACGCAGTACGGAGCAACGCCTGTAGGGCGTCGCATCCGGCGCGCCGATTTCTCCAAGGACTTCACGTGTGAAGTGCTCTCGGCCGACGTCGCAGCCGAGCATGCTGCCGAGCGACAGATCGTTCTCGGGTCTCTCGAAGGGACGTCGATCGTTTGGACCGATGTTCGCAATGCGTATCGCGGTCGGAACCCTGAAGAGGCACGTAGTTGGCTCTCGACGCGCAACGAAGTCCTCAGAGCGCACCTCGGGGTCACGTTTCACCGGCTCCTGACCGCCAAGCGGCTTCAGATCGACGTGCTTATCGACGAGCTGGGAGAAGCCCTTGCAGGCCCGGGAATCCCGGTGATGCCCATCGATCCATTCAGCTACGCAACCTCGGGGCACCCGGAGTACCCCAAGGACCTCGTCGCGAGGGCTGGCGAGACGCGGGTCAAGCTGAAATGCCATGTGTGGCCAGCCAAGTCCGACGTCACCGGCTTCCGGATCGGCACCAAAAGCGGTGAACAGTTCCAGGGTTTCTACATCTACCGAAACGACCGCCTGCTCCAGATCGGCGGCTGGTCGGACACGGCCACGCCTACCGCGGCACGCCAGCTCGCGAGAGTCGTGTTGGAAGACACGGGTGCCATAGGTCCATTCGTGACGATGAACCCCGAAAAGAGCGGCTTGAAGTTCGAGCCTGTCTTCCATGACGCGATCAACAAAGCCGAAGCCGGCGACGGCACCACCTTCCTGACCTACCTCCAGGACGCCGAGTCGATCTACACCGACGCGAACAAGCGGAAGCGCCAGCGCAAGCCGGTAATCCGGCCGGACAAGGGTGTAGCGCCGGCGGTCCGCAGGCGCATTGGGACCGAGTTGTCGTTCATCGACGGCGAAGCTGTCAACATCAAGTGGAAGCGCATGCCAGCGGGCGAGTTCCTGGATGTGGACCACCCGGACAAGACCCTGTGGCTCAACAGTCGATATCGCGCATTGTTCGCTCCTGACGGCGGGAGTCTGAATGACGCCCCTGTGCTCAAGGCATTGGTCTTCCTGCTGACCCACCACGTCTTCGAAGGTCAGTTTCTCGGGTCGCGGGACAAGGATCAGATAGCTCTTTGGCAAAGTGTCCTTGGGGCCGCTGCGGCCGCCGAGGAGCACATGCGTGGCGAGTGAGGACGAAGCGATGACGATTTCGCCGGATGATGCGCGGCATCTGACTTTCACAACTCTCGACGAGCTGTGGGCGAACGGCGCACCCATGGTGCTGCCCATCAAGGGTGAGCCGGCTTGTCGCCTCCAACTCGACCCCAAGAACGGCCTCATCACACTGGTCACGGCTTATGACACCCCCGAGCCCGACGTTGCCAAACTCAAGAACGTCGGCTTCAGTGCGGTGTCGTCAGGGGACGAGGAGTTGGCCGAGCTGACGGTTCGTGTCGAGGGCAGCGTCCACGGTGCCTATGGCTTACTCGCCACCATTGCCGACGAGCTCCAGATCGAGAAGATGCCGCTCGCTGCGGCAGTCGCGGCCGGAGTCGCCCGCCATCGAAATGTGTTCGCCAGCCGCGGTGCGATGACCACCGAGAAGGAGGTCGGGCTGATCGGAGAGTTGCTCTTCCTGGAGTTCCTCATCCATCAGGTCGGCGCGGGTCCGGCGGCGGCTGCTTGGCAAGGTCCACTGTCCGAGGAGCACGACTTCACGTTCGACTCGGTCCACATCGAGGTGAAGACGACCAGTGGTGAACGACGGCGGCACGTCGTGCACGGACTGGACCAGCTCGTGCCGCTCCGGGGGGTGCCGCTCAGCATGCTGTCGATCCAGCTCACGAGGAGTTCCCCGGACGGTGGTCGGACCCTTCCGCAGGTGGTGGCAAACGTTCGAAAGATCGCTGGCGGTCACCAGGTGGGAGTCGACGCGATGTTGTCCAGCTTCGGCTGGCAGGACGAGGACGCCGACCTGTACGCGACTTTCTGGGCATTGCGTTCCGAGCCGCGTGCGTACGACGTCAAGAACGACTTCCCGGCAATGACCCCTGACTTGGTAGCACCGGTCGTACCCAATTTCGCACTTCTGTCGGACGTCTCGTACAGAGTGGACCTGACCGACCTGCATCATGACGCGCTTCCCGACCCCATCGGCGGATTCGTGGAGTCGAAGGAGAGCTGACGCACGTGACCGACCAGCGCCCTGGATGGGCCGACGCCCTGACAAACGTGTTCGTGGCCCTGAAGAACCAACTACCCACGCCACTGCTTCCTCTGCTTGCAGCAATGTCCGGATCGACCGTCGACGAGCAGGAACTAGCAATGTTCGTGCGCGGTGCGGACGAGAACGAGTCCGCCCTGACCCAAGCTCGCATGGCACTGGCGAAGTGGGACAGCCAAGACGACCACGTCGCCGCTGACGGCATCGCCACGGCACCGCGGACGCAGGAGCGCCGCTCGGCGATCTACAACGGACTCGGTCTTGTCGGTGAGGCGGCGGCGGCATTCACCGAGAGGGTCGAGGTATTCGAGCTTCCCGCCATCGTGATTTCGAAGGTCTTCGAGCCTTGGTATCCGGCCGAGCGAAAGCTCAGGACCAGCGTGTACTGGGATGACTACGAGACGTACTTGCGTGATGTGAAGAAGTGGCCGGCCTCATCCATCTCGTCCCTCGACGAGACCACCTCCGAAGTGATCGAGCGACTCAGTCGCCCGACCCGACCCGAAGCGAAGCAGACGAAGGGCCTCGTCGTCGGCTACGTACAGAGCGGGAAGACCGCGAACTTCACCGGAGTGGTCGCCAAGGGGATCGACGCCGGCTACCGCTTGATCATTGTGCTCACCGGGACGATCGAGATCCTGCGCTCCCAGACTCAGAGGCGCATGGACATGGAACTCATGGGGGTCGAGAACATCCTCGGCGGGCAGGACCCGACCGACCCTGCTGTCGCCAAGGAACTCGACTACCAGCAGGACGAAGAGTGGAAGGCAGATCGCTTCGTCAAGCACGGTGATGCTCTCACCCTTCCGGGTGTCGTCGAGATCGCCCGTGTGACTAGTCATCACAGCGACTACAAGCGGCTGCCCCAGGCCATGACGAAGCTCAAGTTCGCACGCAAGAACAAGCAGAAGCCGCTCAATGACGAGGAGAACCTCTTCCACTCGGGTGCCTATGTCGCCGTGCTCAAGAAGAACAGCGCGCCGCTGAAGAAGCTCATCCAAGACTTGAAGCCACTGAAGAACGACCTTGCTGAACTACCTGTTCTGATCATCGACGACGAGTCGGATCAGGCATCGGTCGACACGACCAACCCCGCGAAGTGGAAGAAGGGCTCGGCCGAGAATCGCAAGCGCACCACGATCAACCAGTTGATCACGGAAATCCTCAAGATCTGCCCCCGTGCCCAGTACGTCGGCTACACCGCGACACCCTTTGCGAACGTGTTCGTCGACCCCGACGACGAACGCGACCTGTTCCCGGCAGACTTCGTCCTGTCGCTCCACAGGCCGCCCGGCTACATGGGCGTTCAGGAGTTCCACGACGTCGGCAAGAGGTGGGACGACGAAGAGAAGACCGTCGCCAACTCGAACGAACTCGCCCACATCCGTCCGCTCGTCGGTGATGTCGACACCGATCCAGTCGGTCGCATCGAAGAGCTTCAGGAGGCGCTCGACGCGTGGGTCCTCTCGGGAGCCATCAAGAAGTACCGCGAGGGAAGCTCGGACGTCGCGTACCGCCACCACACGATGCTGGTGCACGAGTCGGTCAGGAAGGACGACCACGCCGACACCGCCACCGACGTCCGGTCGCTGTGGGGCAAGGCCAAGTTCAACTCGTCCGAAGGTTTCGCACGGCTGAAGAAGCTCTACGACACCGACTTCCGGCCCGTCATGGAAGCCCGCGCAGCGGGCGCTCCGATCCCCGCTTCCTTCGAAGACCTCAAGCCGTTCATTGGGACGGCACTGGCCGAAATCACGATCGACGGTGACCCGGTCCTCATCGTGAACTCGGACAAAGAGATTCAGACCCAGCAGAAGAAGCTCGACTTCGAGGCCGACAAGGTGTGGCGCATTCTCGTCGGCGGCACCCAGCTCAGTAGAGGCTTCACGGTCGAAGGACTCACCGTCTCCTATTTCCGACGCAAAGCCGGCCAGGCAGACACCCTCATGCAGGCCGGGCGCTGGTTCGGATTCCGGCCCGGCTACCAAGACCTCGTTCGGCTCTACATCCGGCGCGACTCTCAGGTCGACCTCTACGAAGCCTTCGAGGCGCTCCTGATGGATGAGGAAGCGTTTCGAGCGGAGCTAAGCCAGTACGCCGGGTTCGACGAGAATGGCATGCCCCTCTTGGAGCCGCGGCAGATCCCGCCGCTAGTCAGCCAGCACCTTCCCTGGCTCAAGCCGACCGCCCGTAACAAGATGTGGAACGCCGTCATCGCCAATAAGGCCCCGACGGACATCCAGGACCTCTACGGGCTCCCGCCGAGCGGAAGCGACGAGAACCGCAAGAACCTCGACAACGTCGTGGTGCCGCTGCTCAAGCACGCGACCACCGAGGTCATGCTTCCGTACGAACTTGACGGCAAGGCAGGCTTCCACCAGCGGGCCAGAGTCGGCCTCGTGGGCGCCGATGAATTCATCCAGCTGTTCGGCAACCTGGCGTGGAACGACGAGTACGAGGCCAACATCAAGGCGTTCCGTGGCTTCATCAAGAAGGCGACGGACGACAAAAAGATCACCGACTGGGCCGTTGTCTGGACCTGGCCCAACACGGGCGGACGTCTCTTCGACATCCCGGAGCTCGGCGGCGATGTCTCTGTCGTGAAGCGCAAGCGCCGCGCAGGGCGTATCGACTTCGTCGGCTCGGACCGCAAGCACCGTGCAGCCGCGAGGCCGATCGCACTCGGGGAAGCGGTTGCCCCGCTCGGAGAGTCCTCGACCCGCGGGGTCATCCTCATTTCGCTGGTACCTGACCGCGAGCCAGATGAAGCCACGACGCCGATCGACCGAAAGGATCTCGTGGGCCTGATTTCAATCGCCGTGCCAGCCAAGGCGGTGCCGAGGAGCAACCTGATCCAGTGGACCGTCATCAACTCGGCGAACCCCGATGACGTGGTCGTCGACCAGTCGGCCCAATAGCTCCACAGAAACCCCGGCGCGATGACTTTCCACAGAATCGGGGCCGGAAGTGACACATCGTGATTGCGCGGGCAAGCTGGATGCATGACGGCGAAGGATGGACGGATCGGGATCTTCCGTTCCCGCGTCACTCGTGACGGCGAGGCGTTGATGCGGGACGGGCAGCCCTACTTCCAGATGAGCCGCATGCCGGAGGCGAGCCGGCCGGACGGCGACCGCGACCTCTTTGAGATCCAGTTCGCAGACGGAATCTGGATGCTCGTGCGGGAAGACGACCTCGTCGCTGGCGTAATCGGGCAGGTGGAGTAGCCGAGCGTCGTCCGGGCGCGAATGGCGCCGGCGATCTGTCGGCGGACCTTCGTAGGATCGGTTGCGTGAAGACCCTGATACTCGACTCCAACGAGCTTGCTCGGGACTTCGTGTGCATGAGCCTGCGCTATCAACTGCTTGAACACAGCGGTCCATCTCCCTGGGTCCAGGTCCATATTCCAGCAGTCGTTCTCGAAGAGACGGTCGCGAACTACGAGCGTGCTCTGGCCAAGGCAGGCGACGCCTCTGGCCTTGCCGAACGAGAACGCCGTCGGCTCGGCCTTGACGTCATTGGCGCCCTCGACCGCGATGCCTACCGTGACTACCTGTTGGAACGATTCGACTACCGGCTGGGCTTCACTGTCCTCACATGGCCCGAGGTGCCGCACGTCGACCTCGTGAAGCGAGCCGTGACAAGAACGCCGCCGTTCAACGCGAATGGAGGCGGCTACCGCGACTCACTCATTTGGGCCGACGTGTTGGAACTCGCTCGGTCTGGCCGGGATGTCGTGCTTGTGTCCTCGGACAAGATCTTCGCCGGACCCGATGGCAACCTCGCGGAGCAGCTGGCCGCAGAAGTGCGCGACCTCAAGGGTGCCGTGGAGCTCACCCAAGAACTGGGGCCTTGGCTCCTCGACGCCCTGCCCTGGGGGGCCGATGGGATGACCGATGCGGTGATGAGCGCGCAGGACCGCGAGGTCTACGAGTACATGCAGACGTCCGATATCCAGGGCGAGCTGGAACCTCACATTGTCGACCTCGGTTTCGAACGGTCTCCGTACAACGTGCTGGTCGACGACGTGCAGTGGGACGGAACCTTCACCAGAGTCTCAACCTCGGTCGGTCCCGATGGCCTCTACGTCGCCGAGTACGACCTAGACGAGACGGTCTCAATCGCGGCGACATTCAACGCACTAGATGTGCGGGATGCGGGCTGGGCCACGAGTAAGACCGACTCGCTCGGTCAGGTCGTTCTCGAAGGGGATCTTCCAATGGTGGTGCGGATGGCGGTCCTGTTTGGCGGCGATGTGTCGTTCAGCATCGAGGAGATCGGCTGGCGGCGATCCGATGGCGTCGGCCCAGGTGCCGATGTGTATCGACCCGAATTGGATCAGATGCAGCCGTCCATGTTCGATTCAACTGGCGCACCACACACCTGAGGACGGACGCGGGGCGGGAGTACGAGTGGATGAGCCGAGCGTTGGCCTCATCTTTGTCAGGTGCGGCCAGGAGCCCGCGTCACGCGTTCATCCACGACGACTTGCGCTTGTCCCCCGGCCCGAAGAGGTCCTCTCGATGTTGGGGGACTGCCAGGCCCGTTGTTCCTCGGGTGTACCGATCGACGTTGACAATGGCGCCGCGGTGACGCATTCTTTTCTGGTACACCGTAGGAACAACCAAATTGGAGCCGGGGATGAAGTTCTACACCGCCAGCAAGAGCCGAAACCAGGGCCGCGAAGCGTGGTCGGTCATCTTCCGCCACCCGGCCCGCCTGGACCTGGCAACCGGTAAGACCGGACGTCGCGTCCGTCGCGGACTTGGCACCAGCGACGAGACCGAAGCAGGAATGCTCGTCGACCAGCTCAACGAACTGCTCAGTAGCCCCCAGCTGTGGGAAGCCACCGCTCGGTCGACGGCGGTCGGTCGCTTCGACGCCCGGATCGTCGACATCTTCTACGAGGGTCTGGAGGCCGCGGAGGTCGACTTCGCCGAGCTTCGCGATGCCATCGTTCCGCTGCCGGGTGAACATGACGGTTACCGCACGGTCCTGCTACTCGGCACCACTGGCGCTGGCAAGACCACTGTCGTACGGCAACTGCTTGGCACCGACCCGGACACAGAGCGCTTCCCTTCGACATCAACTGCGAAGACGACAGTCGCCGACACCGAACTCATCACGACCGACGACGAGCTCTACCGCGCCGTGGTGACCTTCGTTCCTCGTGACGAGGTAGTCGACTACGTCACCGAGAACGTGTCCGAAGCTGCGCTCGCCGCCTTCCGCAAGCGATCCGACGACGAGATCCGCCGTCGCCTTCTCGACCACATCAACCAGCGCTTTCGGTTCAGCTATGTGCTCGGACGCGGCACTGCCCCGACCGGTGATGATGACCTTGCTGATGATGACGATGTCGAAGACTTCGAAGACATCGATCCTGATGAGTACGGCACCGTCGATCTCGCGACCACGACAAGGGTCGTTACGAACGCCGTTGAAGCGGTGAAGATCGTCGTGGCCCGCCACGCGAGCGTTATCAGCGAAGCCTTTGCGGACATCGAGGAGGACGAGCGCGTTTTGGAGGAGCTCATCGAGGAGAGTCTCGACAGCGATCTACGGCAGTCCGACGAGTTCCACGAGATCGTCGACTCGCTCTTCGACGAGATCGAGAAGCGCTTCGCCGCGCTGGATGTGGGAGACCTGACGCGCAACCGCCAGGGCTGGCCGACTACCTGGTCGTGGGAGTCCGATGACCGAGTGGCGTTCATCAAGCTGGTGACGCGCTTCTCCAGTAACTACGCGCCGCTGTTCGGACGCCTTCTGACACCGCTGGTCAATGGCATCCGAGTGAGCGGGCCCTTCCAGCCGGACTGGGCGTCAGCGCCCGTCCGCCTGGTTCTTGTCGACGGCGAAGGACTCGGTCACACCCCGAAGTCGGTCGCGACGCTCTCTACCCATGTCGCGACTCAATTGCAGAATGTCGACGCGGTCTTGCTTGTGGACAACGCTGCGCAGCCGATGCAGGCTGCCCCAGTCGCAGCGCTCAAGGGCATCGCTGTCTCGGGCAACGCCAGCAAGCTGCACGTCATCTTCACTCACTTCGATCAGGTCAAAGGCGACAACTTGCCGGGGTTCAGCGACCGCGAACAGCACGTCCTCGCATCGGTCGAGAACGTGCTGAAGTCCATCGGCGACGAACTCGGCCCCGCCGCCGAACGCGTGCTGCGCCGTCGAATCGACAGGGCGCGCTTCTTCGTTGGCGGCATCCAGGATCAGCTCGACGCCAAGAAGAAGGCTGGCTCGCGCTCTATCCAGCAACTCGACGCCGCCTTGGACCTCCTGGCGCACCCGGAGCGCGCCGCCGATGCCGGCCCGAGTCGCCCAGTGTTCAACCGCATGAACCTGTCACTGGCCGTGATGGAGGCAGCAAAGACCTTCCACACCCGATGGCGCGGCATCCTCGGTCTGGACTACAACCCGGACGCGCCCAAGGAGCACTGGACTCGCGTCAAGGCACTCAGCCGTCGGCTGGCCGAGGGATGGAACGACGAGTACGACAACCTCAAGCCTGTGGCTGACTTGCGTTACCACCTTCAGATGCAGGTCTACCTGATGCTGCAGCGCCCGGAGCGCTGGTCCGGCGGCGAGCCCAGCGAGGACGAGAAGCAGGCGACCATCGACGCTCTCTCGAATGCCGTGACGAACCGGCTCGTGGAACTGACCCAGCGCCGCCTCCGGGATGACGTTCGGCTGGGCTGGCAGGAGGCCTACCTGCAGAAGGGACCGGGGTCGACTTTCGTGCGAGCCCGGATCATCGCCAACGACGTCTACGACCGTGGCGCTCCGATCCCGACAGTGAGTGCGTCGCCTGATCAGAACCGCTTCTTGCGTGACGTCGCCGATGCTGTAGACGAGGTCGTTCGCGAATACGGTGGTGATCTCGAGTGAGCCCACATTGTCGATTCGCTCGGAGTTCGCCTGATACCGCGGATTCGAACCACGGCCACTTACTGGCCACAAACAATGGCCCGCGTCTCCAGAACGCTCCAATAGAGTGGGGCTCTGTCCGTGAGGTTTCCGCTCAACACCCCGAGGAAACCCACGTTCGTCCAAGTTGGACGGTAGTGGTCCGGACGCCGATCACGTCCACAGGTCGCTGGTCCAAATGTCTGTCCGACCTCGCCTGTTCGACCTCGTGGGCGCGCGCAGGAGATTGTTCGTGTGCCACATGCTGGACTCGGCCATGACCTGCCTGAGTCGCCATTCGTGCCGGTTCGACGGCTCGCCGCGTGAGTCTCGCCCAACTCCAGTCCAGCGGGCCATTACGACGCCGCCGCCAACGAATCGACGTACCCTTCCAGATCTGACTTTCGGACCCGGCGGGTGCGGTCGATGTGAACGGAAGGCAACTCACCTGACTTCAGCAGCTCGTAGACCTTCGAGCGACTGATGCTTAGGTAGGCGGCGACCTCTGGGACTCTGTAGAGCAGTTTGTCATCCATGGCTTCCTCCGGCGGCGACGTCGCTGACAGTCACCTATGGGAGTTAGATGGCCTCGAGCGATCAGATGGGCCAGAAATGCTCTGAGTCCACGGCCGCTCAGGACAGCCGTACGCCGGAGTGTGTCGCGGGGTCCGCGGCTCGTACCGCGCCGACAATGCGTCGTTCGGTTGAGCACCACAGCGATCTGACTCGTCAGCGTTGCTCATTTGTCCCTGGTTTGAACGCGCGTGAGCGCGTCGAGGTTGCGCTGGTCGGTATCGGGGAGGGTGTGGAGGTATTTCTGGGTGGTCTGGATCTGGGAATGGCCCATCCGTTCCATCACGGACTTGAGGTCGGCGCCGCCGGCGAGCAGCCAGGACGCGTGGGCGTGCCGCAGGTCGTGGACGCGGACGGGGAAGTCGACTCCGCTGGCTTTCACGGCCGGGAGCCAGGTCCGGGTGCGGAAGGTGTTGCGGGAGATCGGGGTGCCCGCGGTGGTCGCGAACAGCAGTTCGTCGCGGCCGATGCCGTTGGTCTTGATGTGTTCGGCGATCGTGTCGAGCCAAGCCTGGCGGACGCCGAAGGTGCGGGGTTCGTTGTCCTTGGGGTAGGGCTTGGCCAGGTAGCGTTCCCCTGTGGGGGAGTGCTTCTTGGAGACCTCCACGATCGTTTCCTCCACGGCCAGGGTGCGGCGCAGGAAGTCGATGTGGCGGGGCTTGAGCGCGATGAGCTCGCCCCAGCGGAGTCCGGCCTCGATCAGGGTCTCGATCATCAGCCGGTGCTGGGCGGGGAGGGCGGCCAGGAGCCGGTCGAACTCCTGCGGGGTCAGGGTGCGAGTCCTGCGAGTAATCACCTTGGGCAGCTCGGTGTGGTCACACGGGTTGTAGACCAGGACCCGGTCCTTCACGGCGCGGCCGAAGATCGAGGACAAGAAGACGTGGTACTTGCGGATCGACCTCGGCGAGAGACCCTCGGTGTGCGCCTTGGTCACCCAGTCCTGCACCAGAGAGGGCGAGATCCGGTTGAACTTGCGCTGGCCGAAGAACGGGTAGAAGTGCTTGTCCAGGTTCGAGACGTAGGCCGCACGGGTGGAGGCCTCCACGTGCTTGTTGGGCAGCCACTCGGTCTCGACGTACTCGCGGAAGGTGATGTCGCCCAGGGAGGAGTCGTGCCATGAGCCGGCGAGGACCTTCTGTTCTTCGCGGTTGGCGGCACGTTGGGCTTCGCGGCGGGTGGAGAAGGACCCGGCCGAGCGTTTGTGGCCGTCGGGGTCGCGGTAGACGCCCATGTAGGTGGTGCCGCGTGCTCCGGTGCGTTCCATGATCCACGCCATCGCCTGAGACCTCCCGAGAATTGTCGTGTGGGCCAGTTGTAGGCAAAGTCGGCATGGACCTGCTGGGACGTTCGTGGACGTCCGTGGAACCGAAATGTGCCTCTGACCTGGGAGTTTACCCGAATCGTGAGCGTGGAGCGAGGATCGAAATTGCCTGTAGGTATAACTCATAACCCAGAGGTCGCAGGTTCAAATCCTGCCCCCGCTACAAAGTATAAGTGCAGGTCAGAGGCGGTTTCCGAAGAATTCGGAGGCCGTCTCGATCTGCTCTGCGGGGTGCTTGTAGGCAATTGTGGGCAGTCGAGCTGCCGCGACGGCAGCGCTGCGTCCGACGTCAGTGGATACGCATGGATCGCGATGGCCACTGGTGGACTCACCGGACTGAGCGCCGTCCCTTTGCCCGGCCGCGCGTCGGCGTTGACCCAGAGGTCAACGACTCACGATCTGTATCGTCGAACCGTTCTCCTGCCGCGCGGCAAGGGTGGCGATCGTCCCTGTGAACGACGGCGTTCGCGACCTCGCCCAGCGGTCGCGCTACCCATGGCAGTTGGGCTCGCCCACGTGGCGCGAGTCCCGGTTCGCTAGCTGACGGCGGCGGCGATGGGGCCGAGGCTGTCGAACAATTCTCGTTCGTCACGGATGCGGACTCCGTGCTGGCAGCGTCCATGATCCGTTCCCCTGTTCAGTTGGTAAGGGATCAGTCGGCGAGGAAGGCGGTGGCGACGGGAGCGAACTGGTCGTGGAACTGGAAGATGCCGCCGTGTCCGGAGTCGGGATAGATGATCAGCTCCGAACCCTCGATCCGGCGGTGCAGGTCCTCGGAAAGGATCGAGGGCACCATCCGGTCGTTGTCACCGTTGGCGATCAGCGTCGGCTGGGTGATGACCGAGAGGTCGTCGGGCTTGCCGCGCCCCCACGCCTTGATCGCCTTCAACTGCGTCTGGAACCCAGTGAGCTTCATCGGTGCGTCCCGGTCGGCGGTGCGCTCCTGCAAGCGCTTCACGAAAGCCTTGGCTGCCGGCTTGCCGGTGGCGTTGCGGTTGAAGAACAGGAACTCCTTCGGGTCCGAGCGGGTCAGAGTGGCGCGCAGAATGTCGTAGTAGGTCGTCCGGGCGACCTTGTCCATGTCCTTGCCACCCTTGGGTCCGGTGCCGGTCAGAACGAGCTTGCGCACCAGGCCCGGGTTCTTGACGATGAGCGCCTGGGCGATCATGCCGCCCATGGAGAAGGAGAAGATGTCGATCGTGTCGTAGCCCAATGCCTTGATGAAGGTCAGGGCGTCGTCGGCCATGGCCTCAATGGTGTCGGGGACCGAGCCGCTGGAGGCTCCGACGCCGCGGTTGTCGAACGCGATGACGTGGCGGTTCGCGGCGATCGGGTCGACGATGCGGGGGTCCCAGTTGTCCAGGGTCGCGGCCAGGTGGACGAAGAACACCACCGGGATACCGCCCTTGGGTCCCAGCTCGCGGTAGGCGAAGGTGACACCGCCTGCGGTGATCGTGCGCGCAGGGGCGTCCCTATAGGCCGTGACGACGGCGTCACCGGACTGGTGCTGGTTGTTCATGACGTTCTCCTTCTCTGTGAATACGGATGGGTCGGACGGCTCGGGATTCAGGCGGCCTGTTCGATCGTGGAGAAGTCGGTGTAGCCCTCGACGCCGCCGGTATAGAACGTGTTGGGATCAGCGCCGTTGAGACTCGCGCCCGCGCGCCGGCGCTCGGCGAGATCGGGGTTGGCTGTCGGCGATCCGCATCGCGTTCTGGTACCCCGAAGCGAGAACCAGATCTGACAGCTCAGGATCGGTGACCGCGCGGGCGAGCTGGAGCGACGAAACCAGGAGCGTGAAGAGACCGATCGCCCGGTCCCGGGCACCCACGGAATCGACGACGGCGAGGTGTCCTGTAATCGCGTCGATGAGCGCCCGCGCACCGTCGGTGTACGCCTCCCGGGTGGCAACGTCCTGACGCGTGATCTCGTCGAGCAAGGCTGCCGAAGGGCAGCCGTTTCCAGAGTCGTCGCGGTGCTCGGGGGAGAGGTATTCACGGACGAAGGTCTCCACCGAGGCGAGGCCGAGGGGCAGTGCCTCGACCCGCGCGACCTGGGCGGCGAGCTGATCGGAGACGACCGTGGCGATCAGGTCGTCCTTTGACGCGAAGTGTCCGTAGAAGGCGCCGTTGGTCAGGCCCGCGTCGGCCACCAGCGCGGAGATGCCCGCCCCGTCGAACCCGTCGCGCTTGAACCGGCGGCCGGAGGTTTCGATCATCCGTCGTCGCGTCGCGTCCTTGTGTTCCGGTGCGTACCTGGCCATCGCCACATTCCTTTCGTCGTTCTACTTGCGCCATCATAGCATTACGAGCATACTAGTATGAACGTAATGCAACTCGTGAACCAGGAGCCTCGATGTCTGCACTCACCGACCCGCTGGAACTTCCCTGCGGCGTCCGCTTGCCCAACCGAATCGCGAAGGCAGCGCTCAGCGAGGCGTTGGGTGACGCGGACAACTCACCCGACGAGCGGATCGTCACGCTGTATCGCAGGTGGGCGCAGGGCGGCTACGGCCTGCTCATCACCGGCAACATCATGGTCGACCGCGGCCACCTCGGAGAGCCCGGCAACATCGTCATCGAGGACGACCGGGCTCTGGCCCGGCTAACCGAGTGGACCAAGGCAGCGCACGACGGCGGTGCGGCGATCTTCGCCCAGCTCAACCACCCCGGACGCCAGTCCAACCTGCTGGCCGTCGGGCACAAGCCGGTCGCTCCCAGCCCGGTGGCCCTGGCCATGCCGGGCGCCGCGACTCCGCGCGAACTGACCCCCACCGAGATTGAGGACATCATCGACAGGTTCGCGACCGCGGCCGGGGTGTGCGAAGAGGCAGGTTTCGACGGCGTCGAGCTGCACGCGGCCCACGGCTACCTGGTCACCCAGTTCCTCTCGCCGCTCACGAACCTGCGCACCGACGAATGGGGCGGCACTCCGGAACGACGGATGCGGTTCCTCATCGAGGTCGTGCGACGGGTCCGGCAGCGGGTGAGCCCGGGCTTCGCCGTCGCCGTCAAGCTGAACTCGGCCGACTTCCAACGGGGAGGCTTCACCGAGAAAGACTCGCGAGCCGTGGTGGCCGCACTGGCCGGCGAGGCCGTTGACCTGATCGAGGTCTCCGGTGGCAACTACGAGTCCCCGGCGATGGGTGGTTCCGAAGCGCCCGCCACCAGGGCACGCGAGGCCTACTTCCTGGACTACGCGCGGTCCGTCCGTCGCGAGGCAGGCGCCGTGCCGATCGCGGTGACTGGTGGCTTCCGCAAGCGCACGTCGATGGACGACGCGCTCAGCGCGGGCGACTGCGACCTCGTCGGCATCGCCCGACCGACGGTCACCGCCACCGACGCCGCTGCGAGCCTCCTCGACGGAAGCACGACGACGCTGGTGACCCACGAGATCCAGGCCGGCATGCGCCGGTTCCTCGGCCGCCTCACCGATCTGAAGGCGCTCGACGGGTTCTTGAACATCAGCTGGAACGTCGACCAGCTGCACCGGCTCGCCCGCGGCCTCGAGCCGGACCTAGACCGAGGCCCACTGGTGACCGCCCTGGCGATGGTGCGTCGCAACGGCCGGGTGTCCTTCCGCCCGAAGCGGGGCGTCTCATGACCCGCGTGACCCGCACGCCGTACGACCTCACCGACAAGGTCGTGCTGATTACCGGCGGCAACGGCGGCATCGGTGCGGCGACCGGGCGGGAACTGCTTCGCCGAGGTGCGCGGCTCGTGGTCGCCGACATCGACACGACGACTCCAGAACGTGCGGCGGCGCTCGGCGCTGACCGGGTCCTCGGTTGCGTCGCCGACGTCCGGGACCGGTCTTCGCTGGATGACGTCGTGGCACAGGCGGTGGACCGCTTCGGCCGCCTCGACGTCGTGATGGCCAACGCCGGCCTGCTGGCCAAGGCGGCGACCCTGCGCAATACCCCTATCGCCGACGTCGAGGCCACGCTGGCAGTCAACGTCACGGGGGTCGTCAACACGGTCGCTGCCGGCATGGACGAAGTCATCACGAACCGGGGCCAGATCGTGCTGATCAGCTCGGTGTTCGCCTTCATCAACGGGATGGGAACGATCCCGTACGCGATGAGCAAGGCCGCCGTCGAGCAACTCGGCCGAGGCCTACGCCTCGAACTCGCCGACCACCAGGTC